>VHDF01000018.1 GCA_016871495.1 Verrucomicrobiota bacterium
CTGGTCAAGTTCACCGACGACCAGATCAACGTCGTCTCGAAGGCGTTCATGGGCCTGACGGTTTCCTGTGCCCGCTGCCACGATCACAAATTCGACCCGATCAGCCAGGCGGACTTCTACGCGTGGTTCGGCGTGATGGCCTCCGGCCGCCCGGCGATGGTGCGGGTGGATGTGCCGGCAAAGGCCGAGGGAGACACGCGCCGGCAGATGGCGATTCTGCGGAAGAAGATTGGGCGGGCGATGATCGACCGCTGGCTCGCCACGGGTGAATCACTGGGCGAACGCCTACTCCATCCGTCCGAGCCGCTGGCCAAGGCGATCGAACAGGGCGAGAAAAACGAACTGCTCTGGCCGCTCACACTCATGGGCAAGCCGGAGAAGTTTGCCGAGCGATGGCAAAAGTTGAATCCCGCCGCACCGCAGCTCGCAACCCACCCCGGTGTCGCCGCCGCCCAACATTGGCGCTTCGGCGCGGGCGACGACACGAACCAGTGGTTCAGTTCTCCGGCTTCGCGCACCCGGCGCCTCCCCGCAGGTGAGCTGGTCATCAGCGACCGGGAAGACAGGGTGATCGCCAGCGTTTTGCCAGCCGGGGTCTATTCGCACAGCGATTCCACCAAGGACATCGGGGTGCTTCACTCCGGCCGCATCCAGTTGGATCGCAAGTATGACTTGTGGCTGCGGATAGCCGGCGACAGCAATGCGATGGCGCGTTACTCCGTGCAAAGCTACCCGCGCGACGGCACGGTGTATCCGGTCGAACGGCTCAGTGGCGGTCAATGGCGATGGAGAAAGTTCCCGCTCGATTACTGGCAAGGCGACCGCATCCACTTCGAACTGACGACCGCGGCCGACCAGGCCTTGCTCGCGGTTGGAGCTGCCGACCGCTCGTGGTTCGGCATCCGCGACGCCGTGCTGGCGGAGCACGATGCAAAGTCTGCCCCGGCCCAGTCGGATGAAGTCGTGGCGATGCTGGCGAAGGAACTGACGGACGTCCCAACCACCCGTGAACAACTTGCCGCCGCCTTCCAGCGTGCCGCCGCAAACGCCCTGCGTTCCCTGCGCGATGGCCAGATCAACGACGCGCAGGCCGTATTCCTCGATCAACTGCTGCGTCAGGACCTGCTGCCCAATGCAACGCAAGAATTACCAGCCGTTGCCGAAACCCTGGCGGAGTATCGCCGGCTCGAAGCGAGCCTGCCCGTGCCGCAGCGCGCCCCAGGCATTTTGGAAACCACCGGATTCAATCAGCCGCTGTACGAACGCGGCGACCACCGGCAACCGCGCGATCCAGTGCCGCGGCGGTTCCTGGAGGCCATCGATGCCGCGCCTTATGAAACCAAGCTAAGCGGCCGGCGCGAACTTGCGGAGGACTTGCTGCGCGCCGACAATCCGCTGACCGCTCGCGTGATGGTCAATCACGTCTGGCATCACCTGTTTGGCCGCGGCATCGTGTCGACGCCCGACAATTTCGGCCGACTCGGCCAGCCACCGTCGCATCCGGAGTTGCTGGACTATCTGGCCTTCAACTTCCGCAGGGACGGATGGT
The DNA here is from genome assembly GCA_016871495.1 of Verrucomicrobiota bacterium. Taxonomy (NCBI): domain Bacteria; kingdom Pseudomonadati; phylum Verrucomicrobiota; species Verrucomicrobiota bacterium. Next base: position 1,550 of record VHDF01000018.1, read on the forward strand.
CATTGAAGCAACTGGTTCGCGAGATGGTGCTGACCCAGACGTGGCGACGCTCCGGCGAACCGTCACCTGCCGCACTCGCGGCCGATCCGGATGACGTCTACCTCTCGCACTATCCCGTGCGCCGGCTCGAGGCCGAGGCGATTCGGGACGCGATCCTGTCCGTCAGCGGTCAGCTCGAGCGCGAAGCACGGTTCGGTCCGCCCGTGGCCGGCAGTGTTCCGCGTCGCAGCGTCTACGTGCGGGTGAAGCGGAATGATCTCGATCCGTTTCTCACCCAGTTCGACGCACCCGTGCCGGCCAGCAGCGTGGGCGTGCGCGACGACACCAACGTGCCCGGCCAGTCGCTGACGTTACTGAACGACCCGTTCATCATCCGCTCTGCGGAGGCTTGGGCGGGTCGATTCGCCCGCGACTTCGCGGGGTCGGAACTCGTTCGGACCCTGTTTCATCAGGCCTTGGGCCGACAACCGACCCGGGAGGAATCGACGGCGGCGCTCGCTTTTATGGCGGACATGCAGGCGAAGCAGCAGACCGTCGCCACCAAGCTGTCTGATTTACAGAACTCCCTGGATCAGGTGCGGACCAACGTTGCCAGCCTCGAGTCGGCTGCCCGTCAGCGCGTGCTGGCTTCCCGCCTGACCCCTGGCGGCAAACCCGCCTCCGTCCTGCCGCAACCCGCTGCCGCCTGGGATTTTTCCAAAGACCTGGCCGATCAAGTCGGCGGGTTGGCAGGCACGGCGTTCGGCGGGGCCAAGCTCTCGGACGGGCAATTGGTGCTCGACGGCCAGGGGAGCTTCATCGCCTCCGCAGCGTTGCCGTTTGCCCTGCGAGCCAAGACGCTCGAAGCCTGGGTCAAGCTGGACGGACTGGATCAACAGGGCGGCGGCGTCATGACCGTGCAAACCCTGGGGGGTGACGTCTTCGATGCCATCGTCTTTGGCGAGCAGGAGCGGCGACATTGGATCGCGGGCAGCGACAATTTCAACCGTACGAAGGCTCTTGCAGGTCCGGCCGAACAGGCGGCGCAGCAGGAGCTCATTCACGTGGCGGTGACTTACGCCGACGACGGCACGGTCACGTTTTATCGCAACGGCAAGCCGCACGGAAAATCCTATCGGCTGGGTCCGCCCATCCATTTTGCAGCAGGCCAAGCGCAGGTGCTGTTCGGCAATCGTCACGGCATTCCGTCAGGCAGCAAGCTGCTCCAGGGCAGAATTGCCCGAGCTCGCCTTTACAATCGCGCCTTGAGCGAAGCCGAGGTGGCCGCCAGTTGCACGAACGATCCGAACTTTGTTTCAGCGGAAGCGCAGTGGGCCGCATTGACGCCGGAGGAACAAGGGCGGATGCAGGACGGGCGCAGAACCATCGAAAGGCTGGAGCACGAAATGAAGGAACGGACCGCCACGCGCGGCCTGTCGTCGCCTGCAGCCAATCTCGCTCATGCCCTGTTCAACTTGAAGGAATTCATCTACATTCGCTGATCATGCAACCGCGAAGCATGCCCCGATTGTCCCGTCGCGAGATGTTGCGCCGCTGCTCGACCGGCTTCGGTCTGCTGGCGTTGTCCGGCGTGTTCGCTCGCGAAGGTCGCGCCGCGTTGAACCTTGCGCTGCCCCACCATCCGACCCGCGCCAGAAACGTGATCTTCTGCTACATGTCCGGCGGGGTGTCGCACCTCGACTCGTTCGATCCGAAGCCTAAGCTCAAGGCCCTCGCTGGCCAGCCGATGCCCGTCGCGGTCGAACGGACGCAGTTCAACAACAACGGCAATGTCTTCCCCAGTCCTTTCGAATTCCGGCGCAGCGGACGGAGCGGCATCGAGATCAGCTCGATGTTTCCGAGGCTGCGCGAGTGGTGCGCCGACGACCTCGCGGTGATCCGCTCGATGACCAGCAAGGTCAACGAGCACGCGCAGGGAAATTTCGTCATGCACAGCGGGTTCCCCTTCATTGGCCACCCGAGCGCCGGCGCGTGGGTCAGCTATGGACTCGGAACGGAGAACCAGGACGTGCCAGCCTTTGTCGTCCTGCAGAGCGGCCAGGCCGTCCCGCCGCACGGTGGCGTGGGCTTGTTCAGCAACGGTTTTCTGCCCGCCCATCATCAGGCTTCGATCATCCGCATGGACGACGCTGAGCCGGTGGCGAACATCAAGCCCAGGGAGCCCGACCTCGTGCAGCGCGACCGGCTGCGATTCATCGACGCGCTCGATCAGCGTTTCGCTGGCGCGACGGGTCGGGACGCGCAGGTGGAGGCGGCGATCCGCAATTACGAAACCGCCTACCGCATGCAGGCCGCGGTGCCGGATCTGGTTGATCTCAAGAGCGAGACCGCGGCCACGAAGAAGCTTTACGGGTTGGACGATCCGCATCCGCAAAAGGCGGCCTATGCCCGGCAATGTCTGCTGGCGCGGCGGCTGGTCGAGCGGGGTGTGCGCTTCATCGAGCTGAGCTGCCTGACCGAGGGCATCGGTGGCGGCGGCGCGCCGAATCCGTGGGATCAGCACGGCGATTTGGAACGCGGCCACCGTACCATGGCCAACCAGGTCGATCAACCGATCGCCGGTCTCCTGGTCGATCTGAAACAACGCGGTCTGCTGGAAGAAACCATCGTGATCTTCGCCGGCGAATTTGGCCGCACGCCGTTCTCGCAGGGCAGCAATGGCCGCGATCACAATCCGTTCGGATTTTCCGTCTGGCTGGCAGGCGGCGGCTTCAAGGGCGGAACGATCTACGGCGCGACGGACGACCTCGGCTATCACGTGGTGGAAAAACCCTGCAACGTCTACGACCTTTGGGCCACCGTCTTGCACCAGTTGGGCCTTGATCACGAAGCCTTGACCTACCTCTACGCCGGGCGCAATGTCCGGCTTACGGACGTGCATGGCCACGTGCTGCACGACGTGATCGGATAGCGCCGCGTCTCGTCCGTCAGCTCGATGACGTCGGGCCGGTCGCAGAGCACGGTCATCACGTTGATTTCCCTCTCGCCCCGTGAGGCACGAACGGGGAGAGAGGGGAAACCTCAGGCAGCCCCTCTCCCCGCTCATTCTTCGCAGGGAGAGGAAGGAGACATTCAGTCTCAGGGGTCAGTCCCACATATGGACAGAACACAGCCGCACAACGGCGGGGAGTCGCAGGAGAGCGCGACCGAAAAGGCGGAGTGGCTGGTGCGCGCAGGACTCGCCAATCTGGGAGGGAGGGAGGCGGAACGGGCCACGCGATTGCATTCGATCGATCCAGGCGTTGCGGAATGGGTCAGCTTTTCCTATCAATTCTCGCCGTGCCCGAGAAACGATTCACGCCCCTTGTCATCTCCCGATGGATACCCCTGCTTTTCGCCGCCGGTTTGCTTTGTGTCACCGCGGCCGCCGCTGACAAAACCTCCAGCGCTTCGCCCCTATCATTGTGGAAGAGTGGGACCCATCAGCTGACCTTTAATGGTCGTGATCGCACGTTCATGCTCGACGTGCCGGCCAAGCTCAAGCCCGGGGCCGCGCTGGTCATAGTCTTCCACGGATTCACCAGTTCGGCGAAGGAGGTCCGCGACCTGACCGGTTTTGCAAAGGTGAGCGATCAGCGTGGATTCGTGGCCGTTTACCCGCAGGGCACGCGGGATTCCAAGGGAAAGTCTTTCTTCAACGTCGGCTACGAGTTTCATCGGGATCAGTCGATTGATGACGTCCGGTTTGTGCGCGGCCTGGCCGAGCGACTGACACGCGATCTCGGATTGGATCCGCGCGCTGTGTTCGCCACCGGTTTCTCCAATGGAGGCGACATGAGCTTCCTGCTCGGCGCCCAGCGGGAACCGTTTGTCGCCGCCATCGCTCCGGTGGGCGGAACGATGATGCAGTCTTGGGCCAAGGGTTTTCGACCGGCGGCCCGCATTTCCGTGCTGGCCGTGAACAGCCGGGACGACAAGACGACCCTCTGGGAGGGCGACATGGACAACCGCGATGGCTGGGGAGCCTATCTCAGCACCGAAGCGGTGATGGATCTGTGGGTAACGGGCCTCGCGCTCGAACGCAACAAACGAACGAACCCCGGCAAGACGATCCAACTGAGGCATTGGTCGACGCAGATCGATCAGACCGAAGCGCGACTCTATGCTTTGGAAGATGGCGGCCACAACTGGCCACCCACACTCGGTGACCGATCCGAAACAACAGCGGAAACCATCTGGCGATTTTTTGATCGCCATCGGCCCAAGCCACACCGACCTCATTGAAGTTATGCGAACGACCTGCTCGAAACCGCTTCTCCATCTACAACTGGGCTTCGGCATTGTGGCCCTGGTGATCAGTTGCCTCTCGTCATCCGTCGCCCACGCGCAATCGACCGAGCCGTTTCCAGCCACCTACGCCGATCCGGCCGTGCCGTTGTTGCAACTGCCGACGAACTTCCGTGCCCGGCGCACCACGGTGAACGCGCGCCTGACCGCAGCCCAGCCGGTCGAGATTTTCAATGCCACCGGGCCGGGCTGCGTGCGCCACATGTGGTTTGTGTTCGGAGAGAAGGACATTCAGGACCTGTCGATCGAGATCACGGTGGATGGCGCGACCGAACCTCAGGTCCGCATGCCGTTTCGCTCGTTCTTCGGGGCGCTGTTGAGTTTCGAGGACTACGCCATCAACAGCGCCGGACTGGTGAACTTCCCCAATTTCACCGTGACCAACGACGTTCGCATCCCGACCAACGCGTCGCCCGGATGGAATGTTTACCTGCCGATTCCGTTTTCGAAAGGCTGTCGCATCGTGCTCCACGCGGGCTCCCCGAAAGACGGCGGAGGCATGATTGACTGGCAGCAGTATCGGGACGGCGTGAAATTGACGCCGCTCCGCTTCCATGCGCAGCGCAACATCGCCCAGCCGGGCAAGCCAACGGAGCCATTTCCGATCGCCGAGGCCGAGGGCACCGGTTTCCTCGCCGGCTACATCATGGGCTGGCGGCAGCGGGATCGCAGCGACATGGTGTTTCACAATGGCGGCACGCGGCTGCTCATCGATGGTCAGACGGATCCCCATGTGATCTGCGGACACAATGTCGAGGACGACTTCGGCTTCTCGTGGGGCTTCAACCAGTATCAGACGCCATGGGTTGGCTGCCCTTACCGCGATAACCGTGGGCGCGTCGATCAGGATGGCGTCTTTTACCGGTTCTTTGGCCCGGACCCGATCCCGTTCCGCTCCTCCCTGATTTTCACCTCCGCCGCGCGGCCCGATGACTATGAGGCCGTCTCTTACTTCTACAAAGTCCCCGGATCGAAGGCACCGCCGTTGGTGACGCCCCAAGACTGGCAGGTCGTCGGGCCGTTCCCAGACGGCAAGGACATTGAAACGTTCAAGAAACCCGCGGACGATCTGGTCCGTCAACTGTCGCAAGCAAACTGGCCCGATCCACTCTTCATTGGGGGAAAGAAGTTCTCCGTCCACAAGCTCACTCCAAAATTCGGCTGGGTTCGGCTCGAAGGGGTGTATCAGACGCGTTACCCCTATCCGCGGACGGATCAGTCGGTCTATGTCCGTGGCGTCCTCACCAGCGCCTCCAAACGTCGCGCGAAGCTTCGTCTCGGGCTGGATAACTGGGCGATGGTTTACCTCAACGGGCAGCCAGTGGCCGCGCTCGATCATGCCGAGGAATTCGACGTCGCTAAGATTCCCGTCACGCTCAACAAAGGTGCCAACCAACTCTTGATCAAGACGAACAACCGGATGAATCGCGAACGGCATCTCTGGGCTATCCACTGCGCGGTGGAGTAGTTTGAGCGGCTTTCACCTCTCAACGCCGCATTCCTGCGGGACGTCTGGACGACCCCCGAGGGGATGGAAGCATGATTGGGATGGGTGCTGTTCAATCCAGGCGGACAACGCCGTGGCGGAAGTGAGCTTTGCGAACAAGACCGGACTCATCTACACCTACGCGTCCGACGGCGGCATCGTGACCTCGTCGCGCTCGTCCGCTTTGCGTTGGGACAACACCCCGTGCTCGAACTCTTCGCCGAATCCGTCACCACGCGCTTCAAAGAACGGCTGTGGCAACACGACGAAGTCGCCAGATCGCTTCATCCTTCCTCCTTCATACTTGAGCCTTCGCAACCTGGCTCAATGGCCTTCAATCCTGACCAGCTTTCCTGGTTGCATTTGATCCGCGACGACATCGCCATCAGCCTGAGCATCGAGCCGGACGATTTCGATGATGCCCCGTTCAGCCAGCGCGAAGGCATCCACCCAGGGCGGGCTATGGAGCGGGAGGAGATCGCCGCGTCCGATTGGCGCGAGCGGAAGCGCCTTGAACGGCGCGCCCCGACAACTTGCGGATGCACCGCGGAGGATCTGCGTAGGAAACGAAGCATTGCCAATTCTCCTGCTCGGGAATAGAAACGCAGCATGAAGGTCCTCGCTGCAGCGCACCCCGTGCGACTTTCTTCGCGGCTCATCGGATTCACCCTGATCGAACTCCTGGTCGTCATTGCGATCATCGCGATCCTGGCCGGCATGCTCCTGCCCGCGCTCGCGCGAGCCAAGGACAAGGCGCACGGCATCAAGTGCGTCGCCAATCTCAAACAGATCGGATTAGCCTTTCAGCTTTACGCCGACGATAGCAGTGACTTTTTGCCCACGACCGCCGGTTTCAACGGCGCGGGCGGTTGGCGCGGCGCGCCGAATTACAGCGGCGAAGGCTCCGGCATCCACCCGACCAATCGCCCGCTCAACACCTACGTCGGCTTGACCGGAGCCAATCCGACGAACAGTTCCTCGTACCATCTCTTCCGCTGCCCGGCAGACAAAGGCGAAGACTCGGCGCCTCCCAAAAAAACCATCTTCGAAATAAACGGCAGCAGCTATCGTGAGATGTGGGCAGGCCACAGTTGGCGTGTCCAGCGCACCACCGGGCTGCGTTCCGCGGTCGGCAACCCCGCGCTCGTGGCCGGGTCGGAACCCATCAAGATGGCCGAGGTCGCAAACAGCCCGGCCAACAAAATCATCAGTGGCGACCACAACTGGCACGGCAACCGGCCCGCGGAAAACCCGCGGAACATGTGGCATAACTACAAAGGCCAACGCCGAAACAATGTCCTATTCGGTGACAGCCACGTGCAGTTCTTTAGGTTTCCCCGCGAGATTCAGAGCGATCCGAACTACGCTAACTACTACGCGGGTTCACTCACTTCAGTTCCTCAGAAGTACCGCCCGGATTCGAGCTTTCATTATTGGTAGGGGTGGTTCGGCAGCCACCACGAGAAACGCCCAAGGCCACCCGCCCTCTCCTGACCCGGCCGTGAGCCCGGCACGATGCGCGGCTGAAGATTGAGTAGCTGAGGAACAGATCGTATTTGGCAAACTCCAATTATCCGTTCTTCTTTTCCGCGTGCCCGAGTTCTTTCTCTTCGTCTGTCTGGTTGCGCCGAAGTTGGCGGGCGAACGCGGTCTGGCTCCTACGACGCGGGGACCCCTCCTCTCCCGAGCTTTCTCCTCTATTCCGGATGGAGGAGAGGAAGAAAATGCGAGCGGTGTTCATGGGCGCGCCTACAGGGCCGGCACGGGGCGCTCGGTGCATCCAGAGGTTGTTGGTGACCGGGTTGTCGTGGTAACGCAGGCATCCCTGTCTGCTGTGGCGCAGGCTGCCCAGCCTGCGGGGCGACGAGGGGAACAGGCGCGTGGAGGGCATGGAAGGGCCTCGTTCTTCACCCGCCGGGCCGACTGGCAGTCGGCGATACGGCAGGCTGGGCAGCCTGCGCCACACGACAGACATCCTCGGGATGCACGGCGGGGCGCTGGCCGCGGAAGGTTCCGCTTGTAATCCGATCCCTCTCACGGAGACGATATGCCTCGCATGATGAAAACGATTCCGGCCGCCCCGGCCTTTCTCCCCATGACCAGGGAGGAAGTGTCGGCGCGCGGCTGGTCTGAGCTCGACGTGCTCCTCATCACGGGAGACGCCTATGTGGACCATCCCTCCTTCGGCGCCGCCATGATCGGACGCGTGCTCGAGGCGGAAGGTCTTCGCGTCGGCATTATTGCCCAGCCGGATTGGAGGCGAATCGAGTCCATCACCGGGATGGGCACGCCTCGCCTTTTTACGGGCATCACGGCGGGGAACCTTGACAGCATGCTGTCGAACTACACCGCAGCCCGCCACAAGCGGAAAGAAGACGTCTATAGCGAGGGTGGCATTCCCGGCAAACGACCGAATCACGCTTCTGCCGTCTATTCGCAGATGGCCCGTCGCGCCTTTCCCGGCGTGCCCATTGTGCTCGGCGGCATGGAAGTCAGCATGCGGCGCGTGGTCCATTACGATTTCTGGGAGGACAAGCTGCGCCCGTCGGTCATGACGTCCGCGAAGGGGGACATCCTCGTCTATGGCATGGGTGAAACCGCCGCGAGGGAGATCGTGTCGCGCCTGCGTGCTGGCAACAAGGATCTCGGGGGTATTCGCGGCACGGCGGTGCTGCTCGGCGAGAAAGCCGCCGCGTCCGCTGATTTTTCGAACTGCATCGTCCTGCCTTCCTGGGAGTCGATTCAGCAGGACAAAAAGCTCCTGATGCCGCTGACCAAAATCGTAGAAGCGCAACAAACGCCTTACAGCGGCAAGCGTCTCGTGCAGTGGCATGGCAAGCGCGCGCTGGTGATGGAGCCGCCGGCGTTTCCCATCGACGGCCCCGATCTCGACGCGCTGTATGAACTTCCTTTCGCGCGGGCCGCGCATCCGTCCTACCAAGAACCCGTGCCCGGATTTGCCACCATCAAAGACTCGATCATCGTTTCGCGCGGGTGCCCGGGTGGCTGCACCTTTTGTGGACTTGGCTTTCATCAGGGCAAGTTCCTCTCGAGCCGCAGTGTGGACTCGGTCCTGAAGGAGATTCGCAAGCTCACCGAGTCGGACACGTTCCGCGGCACGGTGTCGGATCTGGGAGGTCCGACCGCGAATCTTTACGGCGCGAAAAACGGGCATCGCGAGGAGTGCAAGAGATGCCATCGTCCGAGCTGTCTCTGGCCGACCATTTGTCCTGTGTTCGGGATCGATGAGCAGGCGGGGCTCGACCTCCTGCGCGGGGCTCGCAGTCAACCGGGGGTCAAGCATGTCTTCGTTCAATCCGGCATTCGCATGGATGTCGCGTTGCGCACCCCGGAATACATGAAGGAACTGGTGCAGAATCATGTGTCCGGCCACATGAAGGTCGCGCCCGAGCACGTGCATCCGGAAGTACTGCGCAAGATGCGCAAGCCGGCCACGGATTTTCCGGCGTTTATGGAAAAGTTCGCCGAACTCAGCGAGGAAGCCGGCAAGGAGCAATATCTTGTGCCCTACTTCATCTCGAGTTTTCCGGGCTGCACGGAGAAGGAGATGGGGGCCGTGGAAGCCTTCTTGAAAAAGGAAAAATGGAATTTGCAACAGGTGCAGGATTTCATTCCTCTCCCCATGACCGGATCCGCGGCGATGTATGTGACGGGACTCGACATCAACACCGAGGAACCCATTCCGGTCGTTCGCAACGCCGGCGATCGCGAGCGCCAGAAACGCATGCTCCGGCCCAATCGTCCGTCGCGCACCATGACCAAAGGTCACGATACGATTGAGTAGGGGAACTCAGGGGGCTAGAATGCGCTCCTCCCCCGAACGCGCCGCGCACGGCGCTTCCGCATCGAAAATTGGAGCCAGAACCTCATCCCACCCGCCGGCTTTGCTACGGACCCATCGATCCTTCTCACCGCCATGCGGCACGCCACCATCGCCGTGCGCGGCACTTCGGGACTTGGTGTCTGAACACGCCGGAGGGCCCGATTTGACAACAGTGCCATCGTTCCCTCCCGCACCAAACCTCCCGCCTCGAAAGTGCCATGCCCATTGGCAAAGATACCTTGATGCAGCGTAAACGCCGCGCTCCGACCACTTGAGGTTGTGCCGCCGTGGATTTCCGTGTATCCCGATGTTGTTGGTAGGGCGGGCCTGTCCCAGCCCGCCGCCCACGGGATGCAAAACATCATGCTCCGGCGGCGCGCCGGGACGGACGCGCCCTACCTGCATCACCGGCAACATCGGGATGCACCGCCGTGGGTTTGGGCGCGCGAAATCCCGCTTTACAACCTGTCGGGCCTCGGTAACCTCACCGGAGTTCAACTCAATCCTATGCGCATTTCTCGCACCTGCTTCTTTGCCGCGCTCGCGGGCGTGGCATCTTTCTTCGCGACCGGCTGCGTCGGCCCCGAACAAAAACTCGGACGCGGCATGAACAATTTGACCGAGTTCGCGCGCCTTGGGGAACTGCGGCGCACCATGGAGCAGTCTTCGCTCTACGATCAACCCGAGATCACCTATACCTCCGGTTTTCTCAAGGGCTTTAATCGCAGCATGCTTCGCACTGCGGTGGGCGCATTCGAAGTCCTCACCTTCCCCATCCCCAGCTATGATCCCTGGCTGAAACCCGGCAACGAGCTGGTGAACGACATCTCCGTCCATCCGGTCTATCCGGACTCCTATCGTCCAGGACTTCTGTCGGAATCCACGTTCCATCCACAGAACAACTTCGGTTTCGGCACTGGCGATATCGCCCCATTCATCCCGGGCAGCCGGTTCCGCATTCACGATTATTGATCGCCTTTTTCCCCCGCCAGCGGCGCCAACAGGACGTTGGCGCCGCTCTTTTTTTATGTCCCTCGTCCGCCAGTCCCCCTGCAAGATCAACCTCATCTTGAATATCCTGGGGAAACGCCCCGACGGATTCCACGAACTCGAAACCGTCTTTCAACCTGTCCCTCTCCACGATCTCCTCGAGTTCACTCGCCTCACCGCTCCCGAACTCCGATTCACCTGCAATCACCCCGAACTGCCCACCGACGCTTCCAATCTCGTCGTGCGTGCCGCCCAACTGTTCTTCACCACCGCCGGATTCGCTCCGTCCACGGCTATTCACCTGGAAAAACGGCTTCCGCTCGCGGCCGGACTCGCGGGCGGCAGCGCCAATGCCGCCGTCACACTGTCGGCACTCCACGAGCTCTACCATCACCCCTTCCCCCATCTCCAACTCATCAGCCTGGCCGAATCGCTCGGCTCCGACGTGCCGTTCTTCCTGCAAGACCGCCCCGCCCTCGCCCTCGGACGCGGAGAACAAGTGCAACCTCTGGATGCCTTCCCCGCGCTGAAAGGGAAAACGTTGTTCCTCATTCATCCCGGTTTTGGCATCGCCACAGCCTGGGCCTATCGGGAACTTGCTCGATTCCCTACGGCTCTCCATGGCAAACCCGGAAGGGCGGTCGACCTCATCCAATCGCTTCAAACGCAACCTCTTCCCGTGGCCGGGACGCACTTCTACAACTCGCTCGAGGCCCCAGCACTACACAAGTATCCCATCCTGGCACTCTATCAGGAACATCTCAGGCATGCCGGAGCCGAGGCGGTCCTCATGTCAGGCAGCGGTTCCACCACCTTCGCGATCTTTGACCACTCGCGTACCGCCGAACAAGCGGTCGAATCCTTTAAGTCTGAATTCGGATCTGACGCGTGGATCCGCCTGGTGCCGTTGGCCTGAATCATTCCCCATTCCCGCCCATGGCTGATTCAACCATCCCTCCGGACCCTTCCCAGCTCGATCCCCTCAAATCCGCGAATTGGGCCGGCGAGTTCAAAAAGGTCACAGCGCTGCTGGAATACCTCGCCTCCAACCGTGCGCTGCTCGCCACGCTCAGCCTGGAGGAGCGAACCCGGCTGCTCACCGCCGCGGGTGAAGTCTTTTGCCCCGATCCGCGGCAGCGCCGCCGCCTCGTCAAGGCACGGATCCGCCAACGCAAAGCCGAAAAGACGGCTCAGGACGACGTCAAACTCGCGGACACCGGCATCCGAAAGCTCCGCCGCGAAAAGGTGTTCAACACTCCCAACGACTACCCCCCCGATTCCTTCACGCAGATTGAAATCGAGGATCAGCCCGACTTCCGGGAACTCGTCGAGCCGCGCAACTGTTACATCTGCAAAAAGGACTTTTCCGTCCTCCACTCCTTCTACGATCAACTGTGTCCAACTTGCGCGGAACATAACTTCTCCAAACGCTCTGAACTGGCGGACTTGAGGGGACGCGTCGCGTTGCTCACCGGCGGCCGCGTCAAGATCGGTTATCAGGCGGGCATCAAGCTTCTGCGCTGCGGCGCGCGCCTCATCGTTACGACACGCTTTCCCAAGGACAGCGCGGCCCGTTACGCTCGAGAACCCGATTTCGACCAGTGGAAAGACCGCCTCGAGATCTTCGGACTCGATCTCCGCCACACCCCCAGCGTCGAGGCCTTCTGCCGCCACTTGCTTTCCAAACGAGACCGGCTGGATTTCATCGTCAACAACGCCTGCCAAACCGTCCGCCGACCGCCCGAGTTTTACCGTCACATGATGGCGCTTGAATCAGCGCCCCCCCAGGAGCTCTCCGCCGAAGCCTGCGCCCTGCTGGGGAACTATCACGGATTGCACGGATACCAACTGCTCCCGGAAGGTTCGCCCGCGGAGCCCGCCCCGGCATGGACGCAACTCGCCGATGCCGCCGCGTTATCCCAAGTGCCGCTGCTTCCCGAGGATCTCCTGGCCCAACGAGATCTCTTCCCCGAAGGCCGCCTCGATCAGGACCTCCAACAAATCGATCTGCGCGCCCAAAATTCCTGGCGCCTTACGCTGGCCGAAGTGCCCGCCGTCGAACTCTTGGAAGTTCACCTGGTCAACGCGGTCGCGCCCTTCATTCTCAATGCCCGGCTCAAACCCCTGATGCTCCAAACGCCCCAGCGGGACAAACACATCGTCAATGTGTCCGCCGTCGAAGGCCAGTTTTACCGCAAATTCAAGACCACCCGCCACCCCCACACCAACATGGCCAAAGCCGCGCTCAACATGATGACCCGCACCTCGGCGGCGGATTACCAGGCCGATGGCATCCACATGAACAGCGTGGACACCGGATGGGTGACGGACGAGGACCCCGCCGACATCGCCCGGCGGAAGACCCGCGATCATCGCTTTCATCCTCCCCTCGATATCGTCGATGGCGCCGCCCGCATCGTCGATCCGATCATTGCCGGCTTCAACACCGGCCGCCATGTGTGGGGCAAATTCCTCAAGGATTACGAGCCCACCGACTGGTAAGAGGTGCAACCTCGATACCTTCTCTAACGGGACTCCGTGTGGGTGGATCTCAACAACCGGGATCGCGCGACGCGAACCCGGTGCATCGCATCCTCAATGGAGGACCCCATGGTGGTCAGATGGCCCATCTTGCGTCCTGGGCGGGCCTCGGCTTTTCCATAGAGATGAAGCTTCACGCCCGGATCGGTGAGCGCATCCGTCCACCGTGGCAGCCCCTCACTCCAAACCTCTCCCAGAAGATTCGCCATCGCGGCGGGCGCTCTCAAATCCGTGCTCCCGAGTGGAAGCCCGCAAATCGCGCGAACTTGCTGTTCGAACTGGCTCGTGACACACGCGTCGATCGTCAAGTGGCCGGAATTGTGGGGCCGGGGCGCGAGTTCGTTCACCAGGAGAGTTCCGTTCCGGCTGACAAACATCTCCACCGTCAGCAGGCCGACCACGTCCAGCGCGGTCATGATTCCACGGGCAATCTCCACGGCTTGTTCGGCGGCGCCGGGAACCAGTCGGGCGGGCGCAAAAGTCAGATCCAGAATATGACGCGCATGCGCGTTCTCGAACACCGGAAACGCCTTGAACTCGCCGCTCAATCCCCTCGCGGCGATGACCGACACCTCCTTCTCGAAATCAACCCAAGCCTCGAACACCGCTTCAACACCCCCGAGCTTGTCCCAGGCGGCGTCCAGGTCACCCCACGCCGCCAGCTTCACCTGGCCCTTGCCGTCGTACCCAAACCCCGCCGTCTTCAGGACCGCCGGCAAGCCGAGATCCTGCGCCGCCACCCGCAGATCGTCCCGCGAACCGATCCGTCGGAACGGAGTGACCGGGAAGCCATGCTTTTCCAGGAATGTCTTCTCGCGAAGCCGGTGCTGCGCGATGTGGAGCACGGATCCCGCCGGTCGGACCGGCGCGCAGGAGTCCGCCACTTCCGTGGCGGTGCTCGGCACATTCTCGAACTCGAAGGTGACGACGTCCACTCGGGAGGCGAACTCGCGCATGCGATGCGCGTCCTCGTAAGGCGCCACCGTTTCCTCGTCCGCCACCTGCCCCGCCGGAGCGTCGTACTCCGGCGAAAAAATATGGATGCGGTAGCCCAGTGCTCGCGCGGCGAGGGCAAACATGCGCCCGAGCTGTCCGCCCCCGAGCACGCCGATGGTGGCGCCGGGAAGAATGGGATCCACCGGTTTCACGCGGTGGTGGGTCCCGCGGAGGGATCCGGCGCAGCCAAAACCTTCTCGGTCTGTGCCTGGCGGAATTGGGAATAGGTCTCCCGGTATTGCGGGTGCTTCACCCCGAGAATTGCGCACGCGAGGAGGGCCGCGTTCACGGCACCGGCTTTGCCGATGGCCAGCGTGCCGACGGGAACGCCACCGGGCATTTGCACGATGGAAAGCAGGGAATCGACACCATGCAACGCCTTGGATTCCACCGGCACGCCCAGGACCGGCAACAGGGTCTTCGCAGCCACCATGCCCGGCAGATGAGCGGCGCCGCCCGCACCCGCGATGATGACCTCCAATCCCCGTGAAGCGGCGGTGGTGGCGTATTCGAACAGCCAATCCGGCGTGCGATGGGCAGAAACCACACGAGTTTCATGCGCAATGCCCAATGCGGTGAGTTGGTCGCTGGTGTGCCGGAGGGTCTCCCAGTCGGACTGGCTGCCCATGATCACTCCGACCAATGGTGGCGCTTGCTTGGTCATATTTTAGGGAGATGACTCTTTCCATCATGAGCGCGCGGCGCAAGCGGAATCCCTTCCACCCTGCACCGGAAGGTCCATCCGCAAGTTGTCGGGGTGCGGCTTTCACGGCGCTTCCGCTCGCGCTAACCTGCCGCGGCGATCTCCTCCCGTTCCATGGCCCGCCATCGGTGGATGCCTTCGCCCTGGCAGCACCCTGGCCCGTTGAACTCTGCCCTGCCCCTTGGAAGACACGCCTTGAGGCGGCTTGAGCGCCGTGGCCCGGCACTGCCGCGCGCCTGACCGCCGACCGGCGGAAGAATGGCCTTGGCTCCACAACCCTTGCCTTCGCGAAGGAAACGGGTGAACATGCTGAAAATCCCAAGCACGATGAGCTCCCCGCTTCTCTCCCGCCGACGCGGTTTCACGCTGATCGAACTTTTGGTGGTGATCGCCATCGTCGCCATCCTGGCGAGCCTGCTGCTGCCCGCCGTCAGCAAGGCGAAGCTCAAAGCCACCGGGGCCAACTGCATCAACAGCCAAAAGCAACTGATTCTGGCGAGCTTCCTCTATACCGATGACAACGAAGACCACCTGATTCCGTCCTCTTTCAGGAATGCGCCCATGGTTGGAGGCGGCTATTGGGCCGGACCCAGCCCGGAATTCACGACCGGAATCAACGTGGAAGAAGCCATGCGCAGGGTGCGCAAAGGGCTCACGAACGGCCCGTTGTTCAAATACATCTCCAACGAGAATTCCTATCATTGCCCCGGTGATCTCCGCACCCGCCGCCTGAAACCCGGACGAGGCTGGGCTTTCGACAGCTATTCCAAGGCCGAAGGGATCAACGGCTTCACCGGATGGAACGACGTGGTGCCCTACAAAAAAGCCTCCTCCGTGCATGAACCAGCGAAGTCCATGGTGTTCGTCGAGGAAACCGACCCGCGCGGCTACAACATCGGCACGTGGGCGATCTGGGTCACTCCACCGCGATGGGTCGATCCCTTCGCGATCTTCCACGGAAATTGGAGCACCTTCTCGTTCGTGGATGGCCACGCGGAAGGACATCGCTGGCTGGATCACAGGCTGATCGACGCGGCGCGACGCGCGGGCGAATCTGGGGCCAACACCCTCGATTGGCCCGGAGGCGGCCCGCAAAACCCGGATTTCAGGTGGGTTTACGACCGCTTCCGCTTCGTGAATTGGAAGCCCTTGTAAATTGGCCTGACCGTTCGCCCCTCCCCCCCCCGACTGGCGCATGCCGCCATCCGAAGCACACGCGAGGATTTCCGAAGAGTAGGATGCCGCCGGAAAAGGAGTTCCTACTCTTGATCTGTGCAGGGAGGGACATGGTGGTCGCCGAGCCGGCAGGGCGCACCGCGTGGAAAGCCATGATCGGATGACGCAATAAACGCCACAGCTCCTGCAATCCAAAACCATCCGTCGCACCGCGAGAAACCGTTTCCATTTCCTCCGCTTGATCCCGCCTGCCTGACCCGTGCATCCTTGCCACGTGTTGACACTTGCTCCCTACTCTTTCGGCGTTGGCGATCGTTTTGGACATCAAGCGCGCGCCCAACTGGCTGCCTTTTTGGAACTCGCCCGCCTAGGTGTCCACGTGTCGCCCGTCTGGAACAAGTCAAACCGCGAACACACGTTCATCGGCTCCCACCCGCAAAGCGTTCGTCAAGCGGCCCAGGCTGCGGTGGAAGCCCTGGGTTGGAACCATCCCTGGCATGTCGATGCCGACCATATCCGCCTCGAAACCGTCGATCGCTTCCTTGATTCCTCGGATTTCTTCACCATCGATGTCGCGGATTCCATCGGAAAACCCGCGGCGCCCGAGGCCGTCCAAGCCTTTATGGCGCGCCATTCCGAATGGTCCCGCCCCGTCGAAGTCGCCGGCATCCCTGATCCCATCATCCTGCAACCCGAACAAATCGAGCGCATTGCGTCCCACTACTTGCAGGCCACGATCGAGGCAGGCGCCATTTATCGCCGAATCGCGGCGGCCAAGGGCGGCGAGCACGCCTTCATCGCGGAAGTGTCGATGGATGAAACCGATGCTCCTCAACAGCCTCCGGAGCTTCTCATCATCCTCGCTGCGCTCGCCGACCAAGGCATTCGCGCCCAGACGATCGCGCCCAAATTCACCGGGCGCTTCAACAAAGGCGTCGATTATGCCGGAGATCCGAAAGCGTTCGAGCGGGAGTTTCGTGACGACGTCCACGTGGTCCGCCACGCGGTGTCGACCTACGGCCTCCCCTCCAACCTCAAGCTGAGCATTCACAGCGGCAGCGACAAGTTCTCCCTCTATCCCGTGCTACGCCGGGTCCTGCGCGAGACGGGAGCCGGCATCCATATCAAGACCGCAGGCACCACCTGGCTGGAGGAATTGATCGGATTGGCGGAAGCCGGCGGCGCCGGACTTGAACTCGCCAAGGAAATCCACGCCCAAGCCATGGATCACATCGATGAACTTTGCGCCCCTTATGCCAGTGTGATCGACATCGACCGCGCTCGTTTACCCGCCTTGTCTGAGGTTCGCGCCTGGACGGGCCCGCGCTTTGCCCGCGCCCTGCGGCATATCCCAAGCGATCCCTGCTTCAATGCGAGCCTGCGCCAACTCTTGCATGTGTCCTTCAAACTGGCCGCCAAAGCCGGCGCGCGCTACACCGATCTGCTCAAGGCCAACGAAGCCATCGTCTCCCGCCAGGTGACCGAGAACCTCTACCACCGGCATCTCGCCCCGATCTTTCTCGGATAACGATCCGCCCGTATATCAAGGCCTCTCGCTCCCTCCCTGAACCTCGATTCATGAAAACAAGACCCCTTGGAAACACCGGACTTCAAGTGCCCATCCTCGGTTTCGGCGCGTCCTCCCTTGGCCAGGAATTCCGCTCCATCAGCCTGGACGAAGCCATGCGAAGCGTCCGCACGGCGCTCGAACACGGTCTCAACTTCATCGACACCTCTCCTTTCTACGGCCGCGGGATGAGCGAAGTCCTCCTCGGGTTGGCCTTGAGGGAAGTCCCGCGAGAGAGCTACCTGCTCTGCACCAAATTGGGCCGCTACGATCTGGCTCATTTCGATTTTAGCGCCCGCCGCGTCGCGGAAAGCATCGACGTCAGCTTGCATCGGCTGGGAGCCGCCCACCTGGACATCGTGCTCTGCCACGACATCGAATTTGTCCCCATGCAGCAGATTGTGGACGAAACCCTGCCGGCGCTGCGCAGGGCTCAACAACAGGGCAAGGTCAGGTTCGTGGGCTTCAGCGGCTATCCTCAAAAAATCTTCCGCTTCATTTGCGATCAAACATCGGTGGACTGCGTGTTGAGTTACAATCAATACACGCTGCAAAACACGCGATTCGCCGAGGAGACCGTGCCCTATCTGAAAGCGAAGGGTGTCGGAGTGATGAACGCGGGACCCTTCAGCGCCCGACTGTTGACTCAAGCCCCCCTGCCCGCTTGGCTCAAAGAGCCCGCGCCGGTCAAAGACGCCGCCCGGCAAGCCGCCGCACTGTGCCAAAGCCGGGGCGTGGACATCGCCCGGCTCGCGCTTCAATTCTCGGTGGAGAACCCCGACATCGCCACGACCATCGCCGGCAGCGCCAATCCCGAGAACATCCGCCGATGGGCCCGCTGGATCGAAGAGCCCCTCGACCAGGATCTTCTGCGTGAAGTTCTCGAAATCTTCCGGCCCGTGAAAAACATCGGCCACCTGGAGGGCTTGCCCGAGAACAACTAGAGGGGTCGACCGCCACGGAATTCCAATGGAATTGCTCCTCCTCTATTGCGGTTGGTGGCTGCTGCTGGCGGTGACTCCGGGACCTGCAGTGCTGTGCGTTGTCGGTCATGCCCTCCGTGCCGGTCTTCGCGGTGCCGTCTCCGCCATCCTTGGGATTACGCTTGGCCACGTCTTCTTCTTCGTCTGCATCGCCCTGGGTCTCTCGGCGATTCTTGAAAGTGCCGCGCATGTTTACGATGCGTTGCGCTGGGCAGGCGCGGGCTACCTCGCCTGCTTGGGTTTGCGCATGATCGCGCGTTCCTTCCGGTCGAACGAAACAACGGACTCTAAAACTCCACCCAAAGTCTCGACGAGTTCGATCCTGGAAGCCTGGGCGATCCAGGCAACCAATCCGAAAGCGTTGCTGTTCATGTCCGCCTTGTTGCCTCAATTCATCGACAAGGATAGGCCCTTGCCTCCCCAGTTGCTCGCATTGTTCATGGCCACCGTGATCATCGATGCCATGGTGCTGCTGAACTACGCCTGGATCGCCATCAGGAGCGGACGCATGTTTCGCCGTCCGAAGGTACACGCATGGTTCGACCGCTTGCTGGGCGCGTGCATGCTCGCTTTCGCGGCCCGCCTGGCCTGGTGGCGTCGTGCTGACTAATTCCGCACCACAAAACTTGAACCCGCCGCTCGGCCTTGCCATGCTTGGCCCATGCATTCCTTCACCCCCTGGACGAGGTCTCTTGGCAACCTGCTCGTCGCGCTTGTTCTAGCGATTCACGGGTCTTCGGGCGTTCAAAAAATGCGCGCGGCTGCCGATTTTTCGGCTCAAGCCACGCCTCCAGACCAGCTCAGGACACTCAAGGATTTTCAAATCGAACTCATTCATAACGTTCCCAAAGGCGAGCAAGGATCCTGGGTCGCCCTTTGCCTTGATCCCCAGTACCGACTCATCGTTTCCGATCAATACGGCAAACTTTACCGCGTCACTCCCCCTCCGCTCCGTTCAACCGCCCCGGCCAAAGTCGAACCTCTCGACATCGCCCTGGGCCAGGCCCAAGGACTGCTCTACGCGTTCGACAGCCTCTATGTCATGGTCGCCAACGAATCCTTTCAAGGCCGCGGACTCTACCGCGTTCGCGATACCAACGGGGACGACCGTTTCGATGAGGTCAAACTGCTGCGCAAAATGGAGGGTGGAGGCGAGCACGGCCCCCACGCGATTCTCAAATCCCCCGACGGCAAGGGCCTCACCATCATCGTCGGCAACCAAACAAAATTGACCCCTATCGATCAATCCCGCGTCCCCCGCCATTGGAGCGAGGACCACCTCCTGCCGCGTCTCTGGGATGGCAACGGTTTCATGAAGGGAGTGCTCGGCCCAGGCGGGTGGATCGCAAAGACCGATCCGGAAGGACGATCATGGGAGCTTCTTTCCATCGGTTTCCGCAATCAATACGACGCAGCCTACAACCGTGATGGCGAACTGTTCACCTTCGACGCCGACATGGAATGGGATATGAACACGCCCTGGTACCGGCCGACGCGGATCAATCATGTCACCAGCGGCTCGGAATTCGGCTGGCGATCCGGAGGCGGCAAGTGGCCCGACTACTACCTCGACAGCCTCGGCTCCGTCGTCAACATCGGTCCCGGCAGCCCCACCGGAGTGACCTTCGGCTATGGCGCCCGATTCCCGGCTCGTTACCAGGAGGCCTTTTTCGTGTGCGATTGGAGCTACGGAAAGCTCTACGCTGTTCATCTGCGACCTCAAGGATCCGGCTACGTCGGAACCGCCGAAGAATTCATCTCCGGATCGCCCCTCCCGCTCACCGACCTGGTGGTCAATCCCCAGGACGGCGCGCTCTACTTCGCCATCGGAGGCCGCAAAACTCAATCGGGTCTCTACCGCGTCACCTACACAGGCCGCGATTCAACGGCCCCCAGCAAATCCACTTCCGCCGGACGGAAGGAACGCGCCCAGCGCGCGCGCCTCGAAACGTTCCACGGACGACAGGACCCCGCGGCGGTGCGCGAAGCATGGCCGTTCCTCGAGAGCAAGGATCGTCATCTCGCCTACGCGGCCCGAATCGCATTGGAGCATCAGCCCGTCGACGCCTGGCGCGAACTCGCCCTGGCCGAACGCAAGCCCGCCAGCTCCATGCGCGCCATTCTCGCCCTCGCCCGAGTTTCTTCCCGCGACGCCTTTCATCGTCCACCCGGCAGCCCCGCCCCCTCCGCCCACCTCCGCTCGCAAATGATTGCCGCGCTCGGGCGCATCGCCTGGAAGCCACTCTCCAACCAGGAACGATTGGACCTGCTGCGAGCCTATTCCGTGGTCTTCACGCGCATGGATCGGCCCGAGCCCAGGGAGGTCGAAGCCCTGGCATCGAAATTCGAACCTTTGTTCCCCACGGAATCTCAGGAGATCAATGCCGAACTCGCCGCGTTGCTGGTGTACCTGGAAGCTCCGCAGGCGGCTTCGAAAATCATGGCCGCGCTGACCCGGGCGCCCTCGCAAGAGCAACAGCTCGAATACGCCCGGTCCCTGCGCGTTCTCCGCACCGGCTGGACGCCCTCTTTGCGCGAGTCCTACTTCCGCTGGTTCCACAAGGCCGCCAGCTTCCGCGGCGGGGCCAGTCTTTCCGGATTCATGCGCGACATCAAGAATGACGCCGTCGCCACGCTGTCTCCCGCGGAAAAACAAGGGCTCCAGACCATCCTCGACACCAAGCCCGAGCGCATCGACCCGTTGCAAAACATTTTGGCGGGACGCAGCTTCGTCAAGGAATGGAGCGTGAACGAATTGGCTCCGTTGGCCGCCCGCTCTCTCAAGGGCCGCAACTTCGAGCGCGGACGTGAACTTTTCGGAGCTGTGGGGTGTTTCGCCTGCCATCGATTCGCCACCGAAGGGGCGGCTGTCGGACCCGACCTCACCGGGGTTGGCAATCGATTCAGCGCGCGGGACCTGCTGGAATCGATCATCGAACCGAGCAAAGAGATCAGCGACCAGTATCAGCCCATCGTGGTCAGATTGAAGGATGGCTCGGATGTCAGCGGGCGCGTCGTGAACCTCAGCGAGGAGGTCGTCATGGTCAACCCCAACATGTTCGACCCCAACCAAATGGCCTCCATCAAACGAAAAGACATTGCGTCCATCGAACCCTCCAAAGTCTCGATGATGCCCGAGGGATTGCTGAGCGTGCTTCGCGAGGACGAAATCCTCGATCTGATGGCCTTCCTGATTTCGGGCGGCGACCGCAAGCACCGGGCCTTTCGCTGATTGATCCAACCGCCCCACTCCATGGGCCACCACACTCGAGAACGAATCCTGCTCACCGGCGCCGCGGGCCGCATCGGCAGCGTCATCGTGCCGCTGCTGCGCCAGTATTACGCGCTCCGTCTGCTGGATCTCGCCCCGCTGACTCCCGAGCGGGACGACCACATTGTGCGATGCGACTTGCGCAATTTCGTCGCGCTCAAACGAGCCTGCAAAGGTGTCCGCGCCCTCGTTCATCTGGCGGCAGTCTCCGATGAAGCCGACTTCCACAGCAAACTTCTGCCCATGAATTTGGAGGGCGCTTACAACGCCTTCGAAGCCGCACGCCAGGCGGGCCTCCGCAAAGTCGTCTTCGCCAGCACCGCGCAAACCGTGCTCAATTACGGCAAAGGACACTGGGTCACACCGGAAATGCCCCCGCGCCCCTTCACCGTTTACGCTTGCACCAAAGTATTCGGTGAAGCCCTCGCCCGTTACTACGCGGATACCCACGGAATGTCCGTCATCGTGCTTCGCATTTGCTATTTCCGATCCTACGACGACCCGCTCCTTCGAGTTCCGGGGCATGATGTCCAACGAGAATGGGTCAGCCCCAAAGACCTCACCCACCTTCTGGTCAAATGTTTGAAGAAGGATATTTCCTACGGCTTGTTCTTCGCCGTCTCAAACAACACCGGGCGCTATTGGGACATTCGCAACGCCCAGGAAATTCTCGGCTATAACCCGCAGGACAACGCCGTCGATATGCTCAAGGTTCCTCTGCCTGAAGCCGGACCTGCGCCGGAGCCGGAACCTTGCGCAGCCCCTCCCCTTCCTCCGCCATCCTCCCCGGAGCCGGCCTGACGCTGCGCGCCTCCACCCCCTCGCCTTCGCGGCCCCGTGACCATCAACACCCCGCGCGTCGGGGAAGGCGGCGACGCAGGATTCTCACGGGATGGTCAGCATCAGGATGAATCTCCATCGCAAGATAACCTCCGTCCTTGGCGCATTCCAGCCCCGCCAGGGACGGACACAATCGCACCCGGAACCGCGGCCAAACACTTGACCTGCGCAGCGCCCCCGACATGCGGCGAACGCTGTTTCCCATGAATGCGATTTGCGGCATGCCAGCGAGGAGCCGGCTCTTCCAGTAAATCAACTCGGAGTGCAAGTGCCCGAAAAGGGTGCATTCGAGCTGCCGCAAGCGATTCGACACCGAGTCGCGCTCGGCCAGGAAAGGCAGCGCGCTCGGATCGTGGCAAAACAGAATCCAACGCTCGCCTTCCCCCATCGCCGCCAGAACACGATCCAATGCCCGACCTTGCTCCTCTCGAAGTTCTTCCCAAGCCGCGTATTCATCGCTCAACGCATCCTGGGCATACACCGGCAGCGCCCATAATGAGGACGTGACCCCAACCAGCCAGTAACGCCCGTATCGGACCGACCAAATGGGAGGAATCGCCAGTTCTCGCACCGCTCGCGGCCAACTGGCCAGCCTCATGCCGCCCGCGCCGCCAAAGAAACTCTTCTTGCCCAATTCGTGATCCCCCATCGTAACATGAAGCCGTCCGGCAAACGCGACCCGCAAGCGTTGCAAACATTCACCCGCACTCGCAAACGCGGCATCATCCGCCACGCCAACGAACGCGGTGTCGCAAGAATAATCCCCGTTGGCCACCGCCAGATCGCAGCCTCGATTGGCGGCGATGAAATCGTCCAGCAATCCGTTGTGCGCAAAGGGATCGGCCAGCCAAACCCAGCGGCGCCAGGCCGCCAAAAAGATTCGCAAGAGCGGATTGGAAATCGCCCGGGACTCGTGTTGACGGCGGAGCCGCTCGGCCTCGCCCGCGTAATGCACATCGCTGACGATCGCCACCCGCAGGGTGCCCGAAGAGTGATTCACGCGCCCGGCAACCTGCCCAATCCACCCCGGCCCGGGCCAGCAGATTCCGCCCCCAGCCGATGGATTCGACGAGGAGGAGGTCTTGGACTTTTCGGAGACGGCAGGGAGAGGTCGAAACGGGGCATGGATCAAGCGCAATGGTCCATGAACTGGATCAGCATGGAAACCGCTGCCTCTGACGCACTTTCTTCCGGCTCTCCATTCCCAGCGCAAGACCGCCGGGCAGAACGGTTTGAGTCCCTTCACGGGCGCGAAAACGGCATTGAAATGATCGCTTTGATTCGATAGGCTCTTCGCGAATCTATGCCGAAACCCTGTTTCCACCCGTCTGTCGAGGGCGCCCAGCACGGCGCAAAACCTTTGCCCGATTTTCTTGATTTCGCCCGCCGCTCCGGCGCCGCCGGAGCCCAGCCATCAAATTACATGTTGCAAGGGGGCAAGCTTTTCAAATCGGCCAAGGAGATTCGCGACATCTTCCAACAGGCCGGTCTGAAGCTGGACGGCATTTCGGCGCACTGCCCTTTTTGGGTGCATACCAGCGCGTGGACTTCCACCGCCGGCATTCGGCCCTTTATTCCTGCCGACGTGGCGAAGAAATCTCCCGCCGACATTGAAAAGTGGGCCGAGAATTACATTTTGAAGCTGCTCGATTTGGCTGCCGAGCTGGGTCTGAAAGTGGTGCCCATGTTCTGGGGAGTTGCCTACGGTTGGGAACTCGCCAGCGGCTATCCCTGGGGCTTTTGGCAGGGCTCCGATTTCGATCTCATCAAGGAAGGATCCGAACGCTTCGTCAAAAAGACGGCCAAGATCCGCAAGCACGCCAAATCCCTTGGCATCAGCCTCGCGCACGAGATTCATCCCGGCACGGCCGCCATGTGCGCCGACGACTTTAATCTCATCGTGGAAGCCTGCGACGGAGACCCGGTGCTGGCCGTCAATGCGGATCCGTCGCACTGCTGGGAAGGCGAATCGTGGGAAACGCGCTTCAGCAAAGTCGGCTCCCGCGTCCAAGCCTGCCACGTCAAAAACTTCGTCATCCGCCCCGGCCACCCGCTTCGCAAAATGGAGCCCAACTGGCAAAAGCGCGCCATGCAGTTCGTGGATATCGGTTCAGGCGATCTGAACATGTCCCGTTACATCGAACTGCTGATTCATGTCGGGTATCCCCAGCGCTACTGCAAGCTTCACAACACGGAAACCGCCCCGCTCATCGTCGAAGCCGAAAGTGCCTACCGAGACCTGGATGCCACCAGCGCCAACGGCATCGCCTACGTCCGCGATCACCTCTGCTTCCCTGCCGCCGGTGGATCCTTCGAAGATGGCATGGGAGCTTAGCGCCGACCATTTCGCACTCGAATGGTGCGGTCATGGATCAGAACCGTGCAGCGGTTTAAGAGGTGCATCGTTCCCATGCCGCAGACGCCTCTAACGGAAAGGCCCGTTTCTTCCTTTCCCCAAGCCGATAGAACGTGCGTTGGCCTCGCGCCAGACTCGCCTGAGCACCGGCTTGACCTTTTTCGCCCATTCCTCGTATCCCAACGCCGATAAATGAAGTCGGTCCTTTCCAAAAAATTTCGGATCAGGCTCGCCGTCCGCCCCCAACAAGGGTGAGCCCACATCGACAAACGTGATCCCCCATTGCCGGGCAGACCAATCCCGAATCTCGGCGTTGGCCTTGCGCGCGTTCGGCCAGGACAGAATTCGAGACGGACTGGGTTTGATCGACAAATAAACGATCCGGACTTGCGGCAATTCCTGGCGGACAGCCGCAACAAAGGCCTTGAACCCATGCACCGCGACCGCTGGGTCCACCTCGGGTTTGCTCAAATCGTTGTCCCCGCAGTAATAAAGAATCACCCGGGGCCGGTACGGGATGACAAGATGCGGCACGGCTTCCACTGTGTCCCTCGTTTTTGACCCGCCAAAGGCTCGATTCACCATCGGCAAAGGGGCAAGATCCCGCTGGAGTGTGGACCATAGCCGCAAGGACGAGCTTCCAATCGCTAGAATGGCCCCACTCGGTGGAGGATGGGACTTGTCGCCTTCTTGAAACTTCGTCCACTCCCTCTGAAAGGCATTCGTTTGGGCGGAGGCTCCTGGGAATGCAGGCATGAGCAAAGCCAGCACCACCGAAAATCGGCAAATGGCTAGGCGGGATAAGGGCCAATTCATGAAATCAACCATCAGGTCCAATTCGCAGCGCGCGGGATAGGCCCGACTTTGTCGTGAAAGACTCAGCGGGGCAAGTCCTCGCACAAAACTCCTTCAGCGGTCGGTGCATCCAAAGGTTGTCGGTGACCGGGTTGTCTTGGTAACGCAGACAGCCCTGTCTGCTGTTGCGCAGGCTGCCCAGCCTGCGGGGCGACGAAGGGAACCAGGCGCGTGGAGAGCATGGAAGGGCCTCGTTCTTCACCCGCCGGGCCGACGAGCGGTCGGCGACACAGCGGTCTCGACTGCCTGCGCTCCTCGGTCCACCCCTGGTGGAGGCAGCGCCTCGACCAGGCCAACTGCCAACACCATCAACCCGAAGAAAGCCCGTGGACGCACCAAGGCCAGTTTTGATCAAAAATCCGTTGCTCGCCGCGAGGTCATTCTCTAGGCTCCGACGCGTTAAGCCAACCGAAACCTAAACAAGAACTATGAGCAAAATTGTTCCATTGATCAGCTCCGGCACGGCAGGCCCCTTGGGCGTCCTGCACCTTCCGCGCCTGTGGCAGAAAGTGTCACTCGAATCACGCGGCAAACTGGCGGATGGCTACCCCGGAATTGGCAAGGGCTACGACATGATGGTTATCAGCGCGCTCGGGTTGAACGCCGACGCGGTGGCAGCCCACATCAAGAACGACCGGCCCACTTACCCTCAATTTGAAGCATGGGTGAAGCGCCAACCCGGCGCGAAACTCGACAAAGCCACCATCCACAAACTCAACGTCGCCATCGCGGGCTACATCCACGCGGACGACACCCGCAAGGGCATCCTCTCCAGCAACGGCTTGGCCGATGACGGCTCCATCCTCCCGGACGCCATCAACCTGAACAACCTGGACGACTGGAAGGAATTCTGGGAAGCGGAATTGAAGTAATTCTCCTTTCCAAAAGGATCCCGGTTTCAAAGCGCGGCGAGAATATCTCGCCGCGCTTTTTTTCGAGATTCCGCCCTCTCCCTCAGCTTCCATGCATCGATGGGAACGATGCCTCGGCCTTGGGGGGACCATTCGCGTTGGCCGAGGCGTGACGACCCTCTTAAAGCAACCGAATGAATCGCGGGAGGGCGGCGTTCCACCGCCGCCCAAACTTTCGAACGAAGAATCGGCTCGGGTGGAACCTCGCCCTCCCTCGATTCATCGGCTCGCCCTCCCACCTTGGTGGCGGGAGGGTTGCGTTCCACCGCAACCCATCTCCCCGCTCTCCTCTCAACGCTTGATCCAATAAGCCAGGCTCGTGCCGCCGATATTGCGAAGCCCGCAGCCTTCCCGGCGCTCCAATTCATCCAGCGCTCGCGTCACATCTCCCCAAACGCCATCATCGTGCCAGATCACCACCCCGCCCCTCATGACCATCTTCATGGCCGCGAGGGTGTCTGAAATCACATAGTCGTAATGGTGAGAACCGTCTACAAAAACGAGGGAACAGGTGTCCGCGTAGA
Organism: Verrucomicrobiota bacterium; assembly: GCA_016871495.1. NCBI lineage: Bacteria > Pseudomonadati > Verrucomicrobiota > Verrucomicrobiota bacterium. The sequence continues at coordinate 28,880 of VHDF01000018.1, forward strand.
ACGAAAAATCAAAGGTCGCCGAGTCGCCCAGAAGTTGATGAATCTTCCCAACGGCGGCCGGATGCCTCCCCCGGTACTTTTCGTAGCGCGCGCCGGACCTCGGTTTGTCCACCATGTGCCGCTCACCCTTCGCTAATGCGAATTTGGGCTCAAGGTTGGATGGCAAGTCCAGCGTATGAACGGTGCAGTGAGCCGGTGAACTCAACGCAAGGTTCAGAGTCGTTCGACCGTCGAAAGTTCCGATCTCAAACAGCCGCGTCCCGTCCCGGCAATCCGAGGCCAGTGCAGACAAAATGGCGAGCTCGCTGTTCCGCACATTCCCATTCAGCTTCGCATGCTCCCAGATGCGAATGGTACGCGTCCGCGTGCAGTCCTTCCAGGACGCCTCGGGCAAATGCGTCGTCTGAAGAAACGAATCGGACTTTCCCCGCATGCGTCTCGAAAATCTCCGCCAACACCGGGACAGCCCCGAGAGTGGCAAGTAGATCCGCGTGGCAAAGTAGCCGTAAAAGAGCTCTTCCATTCGACGTCGATTCCTGTCCGGCCGGACTCGGCCATCCAGCCCGCAAGTGTCTCCAATGTCAACCGGGGCCATCGTCGCACGAGCTGCGGACAAGCAGACAGCAAACACCCCTGCCTCATCTCACGAATCATCCACGCGGGCGCAGGACAATCTGCAGCATGCACGGCTGGTAGGGCGGTGCGAGAAACGCGCGCTGGCAGATCACATTTTTTGCACCTTTGCCTTCCTCAAGCATCCCGCGAGGAATTTTCCCGTGAGCGACCGTTTGTTGGCGGCGACTTCTTCCGGGGTTCCGGCCGCCAGGAGTTCGCCTCCTTGGTGGCCACCCTCAGGCCCCAAATCGATGATGTGGTCCGCCGTCTTGATCACATCCAGGTTGTGCTCGATCACCACCACCGAGTGCCCCACATCGACCAGCCGGTTCAAACTCGCAAGCAGCCTGTCGATATCCGCGAAATGCAAGCCGGTCGTCGGTTCGTCGAAAATATAGAAGTTGTGATTGCCCCGCTTTAACTTCCCCAATTCGGCCGCCAGCTTGACCCGCTGCGCTTCTCCACCGGAAAGAATCGTCGAGGGATGCCCCAGCTTGAGATACCCGAGCCCGAGCTCCGCCAGGATGTTGATCTTCCGCGCAATCGCCGGATGATCCTCAAAAAGACGCACCGCCTCTTCGATCGAAAGGTCGAGCACGTCCGCAATGCTGTGCTCCCGGTACTTCACTTCCAAAGTGTCGCGATGATAGCGTGCGCCCTTGCAGGCCGGACACGTCACTTCCACGTCCGGCATGAACGACAACGGCGTCGTGATCGATCCTTCACCGGCACACTCCTCGCACCGCCCGCCCTTCACATTGAAACTGAACGTCGAGGCCGTGAATCCGCGCTTCTTCGCGTCTCCCGTCTCCGCGAAGAGGGTCCGGATGGAGTCGTAGACGCCAATGTAGGTCGCCGGATTCGACCGGGACGAGCGTCCGATCGGCGATTGATCGATATCGATGACATCGGTGATGTGTTCATGGCCGAGCAATTCATCATGGTCACCGGCGAACACACGGCTGTCATGCAGCAGGGAGTAGAGTTTCTTTTGAACGATGCCGTGAATGAGCGAACTCTTGCCCGAGCCTGAAGCACCGGTCACACAAACCAGCTGCCCGAGGGGAATTTCCACCTCGATGTTCTTCAGATTGTTCAGCCGGGCGCCTTTGACCCGCAGCGCCTTGCCGGTTTGCGGGCGGCGCTTGCCGGGAACCGCGATGGCTCGTTCGCCACTCAGGTACTGACCGGTCACCGACTTCGGATGCTTGAGAATCTCACGCACCTCCCCTTCCGCCACCACCTCGCCGCCATGCACGCCCGGGCCGGGTCCAATTTCCACCACGTGGTCGGCGGCCAGGATGGTTTCCGCGTCATGTTCGACCACGATCACGGAATTCCCCAGGTCCCGCAGCCGCTTGAGCGTGTCGATCATCTTGACGTTGTCCTTCGGATGAAGGCCGATGCTCGGCTCGTCGAGCACGTAGAGCATGCCCATCAAACCGGAACCGATCTGGGACGAAAGCCGGATGCGTTGCGACTCGCCGCCCGAGAGCGTCGAGGAACCGCGATTCAAATTCAGGTAATCCAGGCCAATGGCGATCAACAACCCCAGCCGCCCGCAGACTTCCTTGAGAATCGAGTCCGCGACAGCGCGATGGGGCGCGGCCGACTTGAGCTTTTGGAGAAAGGCATGCAACTCGACCAAGGGCCATTGCCCGATCTCGTAGAGACTCCGGTCGTTCACCGTCACCACGCGCCGGACGCGCTTGAGCCGGGCTCCCCCGCACTCCGGGCAATCGTATTCGATCATGACTTTCTTGAGATACTCATCCATGCCAGGATTGGAAATCCCCTGCTTGCGATAGCGCCGGTAATGATGCTCCAACTGGGGAATCACTCCCATAAACTTCATCTTTTTGCCGGCGTGTTGATGGCCGATTTTCGCGCCCGGCGGAATGATGACTTCAAACGATTCCCCCTTGGTTCCATAGAGCAGGAGGTTCACATGCTCCGGGGCTAGTTTCTCGAAGGCCGTGTCGAGGCGAAAGCCATAGCGCGCCGACAAACTGTGCAGGATGCGTCCGCCCCAACTGTCCCGGCTGTTGCTCAACGCGGCATCCACAAAGGCACCCTCTTCCAGCGACCTCTTCGGATCCGGCACGAGCAGCGCCGGATGCGCCCGCATCGATGTGCCAATACCGGCGCAGGTGGGACACGCGTCGGCCGGATCGTTGAAGGTGAATTGGGCCGGGTTCATCTCGCCCGCCACCAACCGATGCTTCGCACAACCGAATCCTTCGTGGAAGGCTTCCACCCCGCGCCCTGCGCTGGAGCGCTTGAGCAAGTGAAAGCTGAGAAATCCATCTCCCAGTTTGAGCCCGTGTTCCAAGGAAGTAAGGACCTGCGATTCGATGCCCGGTCCCGCCACGAACGTGTCAACGACCGCCTCGATCGAATGGTCTTCGTCCTCGTCAATCTCGATCGTTTCGCCCAGGTCAAAGGGCTTTCCATCAATCCGGGCCCGCCGATAACCATTCACACGAATCTGCTCGAATAAATACGCGTAATCCTCCCCGTAGATCTTGAAGACCGGTGCCCGCACTTCGACCTCAGCTCCCTGGGGAAGGGACAACAACCGTTCCGTCATCTGGCGAAGGGATCGCACGGCCACGGCTTCCCCACACCGCGGACAATGAGGAATGCCCAGCGTCGCGTACAACATCCTCAGGTAGTCCGAGATGTCCGTCATCGTGCCGACGGTCGAGCGAGGATTGGCTCCCACCGTTTTTTTGCTCGATGGAAACGACCGGCGAGAGGCCATGAACAAAATCCACATCGGGCTTCTTGAGCTGCCCGACAAATCGCTTGGCAAAGGTGGACATCGAAGCCAGCAATCGCCGCTGGCCTTCGGCGTAGATCGTGTCGAAGGCCAGTGAGGACTTGCCGGAACCGCTCACCCCCGTCACCACGGTGAGCCGGTCGCGCGGAATCTCCACTTGGACGTTCTTGAGATTGTTCTCCCTCGCCCCCTTGACCTCGATCGTCGCTCGCATGCGCAGACTCAGCTCCGAAGACCGTAGGCGGGCTCCTCGAAACAATCGGAGCTTCGCTTCGTCAGCTTGAAAGGAGCCGAAAGCTTCTCAACCATTCCCTCTTGTTCCAGCCATTCACACGCCGATTCCAAATGCCACGGATACAACTGGGAGGACGCGAAGTGGTCGCTGATTTCCGAGAGCGGCACAATCCGGTCTTCCTTCCTCGAAAAGTCCAGCAATGGTTTAAGGTGTTCGCGGTGATGTTCCTCAAGGTAACGTTGGATGGCCTCTACCGCCTTCGCCAGCACCTTCGAGTTTTTTCCGCTTGGCCAAGACATCGAGATAAATGACCTGAAACAGGGGCGGATCCAGCTCGATGGCCCGGTCAATGACGTCGTCCTCCCAGACCTGCCCATGCCGGATGATCTCGGTATGCGCGACACTGTGCGCGGCGCAGAGGACTTCCTGGGACGCGAGTCCCAAGTCACGCTTTATTTCAAGACGCTTGCGGGCGATTCGGAGGGCATGAATCGTCCAGGTGGAAAAGGCGACGAGTTCACGCTCCCGATCCTTGGTCGCGATGGACTGGGCCTGATCGAACCAGGATGCAATCGACGGATCCTTGCTGTAGACGAGCTTGCGTTCGGCAAAAAAGTTGCAGGAGAAAGCGGTCCGCGAAGAACCCTCAACCATCCGCTTGAACCGGCTCCGCGGTATTACCTCCGAGTGGATGTTAATCCCGTCCTCGGCAAAAATCCTGAAAATGCGCTCTTCCTCTCCGTCACTGATCAATCGCCGCGTCACCCCGTCCGCTTCAATGATCCAGACCCACAGGACCTCCCGCCGCCAAAGCGTGGCGGCGCATAAACTTCCAACCAACACCACGGCGAGGGCATAGCGATCCTGCGCGACCCGATCGACGAAGCGGTTCAAAGCGGTTTCAAAACGCGCGAGTTTGGCGGCATCCGTCTCGGATTTCAGTGGGAGTCCCGGGGAATCTGATTCCGCATATTGCGGAAAACAAGGGGATTGGATGGGGAGATTTTGGATTGGCGATCCCAAGTCACCCATCCACCTCCCGCTCCAAGCTTGATCGATCCGCGCGGTCCAGTAGGGTGTCCACCCGAATGAACCCTCCTCTGGAATCAGGACGGCAGCTTGTACTCCACGGCTTGCGGTCCTCCATCCCCTTCCTGGCTCGTTTCAAGCGAATTCTCAGCCGCACCTTTGGGTTACCGGATCATGATGTTTCGCCGGAACGATTCGACCGCACGCCCACACGAGCAGGGCCTTCTGTCACTACCGGCATATCGACACGGTTCTGCCTCTTCGCATGGACCCTCGGGTTGACGTCCGGAGCCTTGGGCGCCCCATCCTCCCCACCTTCCGCGCCCTGGGAATCGCTGTTCAACGGGCGAAACCTGGAGGGTTGGGACACCTGGCTTGGCCCCAAGTCTGGCGGTTACCACGACCCCGCCACCACCAAGGAGCCTTCCATCGGACTCAACCAAGACCCGCTCGGCGTCTTTACCATCGTGTCCAAAGATGGCGCGCCAGCCATTCGCGTCTCCGGCCAGGTCTTTGGGGCCATTACCTCGCATCGCGACTACGGCAATGTCCACATCCGGGTCGAGTACCGATGGGGCGTCAAGAAGTGGCCGCCCCGCCACGAGCCCAAGCACTATCGCGACAGTGGCATTCTCTACTGGTGCATCGGACCTCACGGGGCGGGCAGCGCCGCCTGGATGCGCTCCGTCGAATGCAACATCATGGAGAAAGGCGTCGGACAATGGTGGGCCGTGGCCGGCACCTTGGTCGACATCGAAGGCCGGCGAGTGGTCTTGGAAAAAGATCCGCGCATTCCTTATCGCGGGGAAGGCCCCGGTGAACAATGCATTCTCTGGCAACCCGGCGCTCCTCAATTCACCACCGGCGAAGGCATCACCTCCCTGCTCGATCCCGAACGACCGAGTGACTGGAACGTTTGTGAAGTCGTCGCCTGGGGCAACACCGGCATCCACCTGCTCAACGATCAAGTGGTCCTGGTCGTCATGAATCCGCGCTACCGAGAGAATGGCCGCGAACACGCCTTCCACCATGGCAAGATCCAATTGCAGTCCGAGGGTGCCGAACTTTATTTCCGCAAGATCGAAGCGCGGCCAATCCATGAAATTCCCCCCGAACTGCTCATCCACGTTCCGGCCAGCGCTCCCGAGGAAAAGGACTTCAATCCCCTCTTTGCAGCGCGGGAGTCCGAAGGCTGGGCTCAATGCGGACCCGGAAAGTTTACCCTTGAGAACGGAGTCGCCACCGCTTCCGGCGGGATGGGACTGTGGTGGTACACAAACCGCGCTTATACCAACTTCGTCCTCCGCGGTTCCTTCAAACAAGAACAGGAACTCGCCGATTCGGGTATCTTCGTCCGCTTCCCCAACCCCGGCAACGACCCTTGGGTCGCCGTGAAAAATGGGCATGAAATGGAAATCGGCGATCCGAATCCGGAAAACCCAACTTGGCGCACGGGATCGATATATCCGTTCAAAGCCTCGACCCGGGCGGGCACTCACCCCGGTCAATGGAACGATTTCGAACTCGTCTGCACCGGCCACAACTACCTGGTCCGCATCAACGGCGTGGCGGTGACCAGTTGGACCGATCCGGAACGCCGGTGCGCAAGTGGCTACATCGGTCTGCAGAATTACGACGACGGGAAAACCGTTCGCTTCCGCAATTTGCGCATCAAGGAACTCCCGTGAAACGCGTCCGCGTCGGCGTCATCGGTTGCGGCAACGTCCTCTCCGCTTACCGCGTTCCTCTGCAGTCGCTGTCTGCCGCCGGCCGCGTGGAAATCGTGGCCGCCTGCGGGCGAGAATCTCAGCGCGAGGAAACCCTGCACGCCATCGGACCCTGCCGCTTCTCTCTGCGCGAGGAGGATTTACTGGATGCCAACGACATCCACGCGGTGGTCATCTTGACCTCCATGCCCAGTCACGGACGACTCGCGCGCGCCGCCCTGGAATCAGGCAAGCATGTCCTGGTCGAAAAACCCATGGCCACAGGCCTCGACGAGGCCACTTCACTTGTGGCGCTGGCCGAGTCCAAACGGCTCCAGTTCGCGTGCGCCCCTTTCACTGTCCTCAGTCCGACCTTCCGATCACTCTCCTCCCGCATTGCCCGGGGAGACATTGGAACGCCAACCTTGGCCCGCTCGCGTTACGGATGGTCGGGACCTTGGTGGAATCCGTGGTTCTACGTGGAGGGCGGCGGATGCCTGTTTGACCTCGGAGTCTACGGACTCACCACGTTGACGGGCCTGCTCGGACCTGTGCGGTCCGTGACGGCGATGACCGGCATCGCGATTCCGCAACGACTGGTGGAAGGCAAGCCTGTGGCCGTCACGGTTGAGGACCACGCCCAGGTCATCGTGGAATTTGAGCGCGGCGGCCTGGGCAACATCATGACCGGGTTCACCATGCAACAATACCGTTCACCCGCGATCGAGATCTACGGAACCGAGGGAACCCTCCAAATGCTGGGAGACGATTGGGATCCGGACGGATACGAACTGTGGGCCAATCGGGCCGGCTGTTGGCAGGTGTTCAAGGAGACCGAACCGGACTGGCCTTGGACGGCAGGCTTGGCACATTGGATTGACACCATTCAGAACGGCGGAGAGCTCGTCTATTCTTCCCGGCATGCGCTCCATGTGCTCGAGCTGATGATCCGGGCGCGCGAATCGGCGAGAGAAGGACGCCGCACTGAGATCACCAGCCGATTCATTCCACCTCGAGCCGAGGACGAGGTCCCACCGCCTGAAGCGCATCGGGTCCATGACCGGACGCGCGGGAAGCACTGAAGGACGAACCTATGCAACCCTGGTTTCTCTGGGCGATGGTCGCGGTGCTGTGCTGGGGCGGGTGGGCTGTCATGGGCAAGGCCGTGGGCGAAGCGTTCTCCCCTGCGCAGAGTCAGGCCTATTCCACGCTCGGAATGCTTCCCGTCCTCTTGATTCTGCTTCGACGGGCAAAGCCCGCCGAACGGGCCGCGTCCAAGAAACACGCCGGATGGGCCTTTGGCGCCGGGCTCATGGCCTGCCTGGGCAACATGGCCTACTACGACGCCCTCAGCCGGGGAGGCAAAGCTGCGACCGTGATGCCCCTGACGGCCATGTATCCACTGGTCACCATTCTGCTCGCTTTGGTCTTTCTCAAGGAACGTTTCAATCGGATTCAGTTCCTCGGCATCGGCTGCTCCCTCGTCTCGATCTACTTGTTCAACGTGCCTCAAGATGGGTCAACCCTCCAGGGCGGGTTGCTCTTCGCGCTGGCTCCCATAGTGTTTTGGGGCTTGGCGGGTCTCATGCAGAAGTTGACGACCGGAGGGCTCTCGGGCGAGGCGGGAGCGTTTTGGTTTTTGGCCGCGTTTGTTCCGGTCGCAATCCTGCTTGCAGCCAGCCAGCCGTGGCCTCGCGCGGTCGCGGGATCGAGTTGGACCTGGGTTGTCTTGCTGGGACTCACGTTCGCGCTGGGTAATCTGGCGCTCTTGATTGCCTTCGCCCGGGGAGGCAAGGCGTCCATCCTCACCCCCTTCACCGCACTTTATCCTGTCATCGGGATCCCCGTGGCCATCTTCATGTTTGGAGAAAAGATCGGCGGCCGCGAATCGCTCGGCATTGCCCTTTCCCTTCTGGCCGTCGTCGCGCTCTCGCACGAACCGGAACCCCAATCCTCACCTCCGCCTTGACCGCCCTGCTTCAACAAGCAATCCGGCGCGGCCACTTCCGCAGTGGAGCGATGGAGAGGCAACGAAACCGGCAATGGGGTCAAACAGGCAATGGGGTCAAGACATCATAAATGACACATAAGCAAGGGCGAATTCGTAATCCCAGACATCCTGACCCGGGGTGGAATCAGGAGGAGCCCAGTTGGCGATCCATGATGCGGAGGATGGGGGTCTCAATATCCGACGGTCTGAGGTGGCGAGAAAAAACAACGCATCGGTCGCAAAACACAAGCCTGCTCGACCACGGGCATGGGCACCTGCGACGCCGGTGCATCCCGATGTTGCCCGTGATGCAGGTAGGGCGCGTCCGTCCCGGCGCGCCGCCGGAGCATGATGTTTTGCATCCCGTGGGCGGCGGGCTGGGACAGGCCCGCCCTACCAACAACATCGGGATACACGGCTGCGACGCTGGCATCCCTCCGGGATGCACATGCTTGGGCGACCCGGTGGAACGGTGGTATCGTCGCTACGCTCCTCAACCACCGGCTAAAAGCTGGCAAGCCTCCGGCTTGCGATTGAGCCGCATCCAGTCCTTGCCCATCGCCTCGTCCGCCATCGGATCAACTTGCACCCACAACACCGCCCATCAACAAACCTTGAACAACCAGGCCGAGGATTCGTACCGGATCCACCCGTATGACTCGCTCGGTCAGGTCGTGAGCGGTAAGCGTTAGGGGGCCGAAGGCTCAGCCGTCGCCGGGCAGCGGATTGAGTGCCGCTACGTCGACCTCGGCAACCGCATCCAGTCTAAAAGGGGCGGATGGCTTTGGGGCTTCCATAAATTGTGGAGTTTCATGATGAGGAGGCACTCGCGGACCTGAGTTTCGGTCCGAGAGGAAGGATCGGACTTCAATTGTTCGTGGAGGAGCCAGACTTGGCGGTAACAGGCATCACGGATGCAGTGGGCTTCGTCATGAAGCGCGAGAGATCCGCGCGCCGCGGCATGGAATGAAGCGGAGGTTGGTCATCGACCGGAATCTCCTCGTCGCGGGCTGAAGTGCGATGGGAGATTGGAAGGAGATGAAGGGTGAGATGAAGTGTTGGTGCTTTTCATGCCCCTCGATTCCAGTAAGCTCCAGGCATGCGGCAATGAAATGGTGTCGAACCAATCCGGCATGAGCAGAGACCATCGACTTCTTTCCGAACGATTTCCGCGAGCCACCGCTTATCATCCTGAATGGGTGCTGGCCGGAGCGGGAAGCGCCGCCAATGCCTTGTGGCTTGCCGAGTGGCTTGCCGAGGCTCTCGACCTCCGGCCCGGCATGCGAGTGCTCGACCTGGGCTGCGGACGGGCGATGTCCTCGGTCTTCTTGCGTCGGGAATTCGGCGTGCAAGTTTGGGCCGCTGACCTGTGGTTCAGTCCCTCGGAAAACTTCCTGCGCATCCGCGATGCCGGGGTCGAAGACGGGGTCTTCCCCATCCACGCCGAGGCCAGAGCACTGCCGTTCGCCATGGATTTCTTCGATGCGATTGTGTCGATCGATTCCTTCCTCTACTACGGCACGGACGACACCTACCTCAATTGCCTCGCCCGCTTCGTCAAGCCAGGCGGTCGGATCGGCATCGCTCAGGTGGGTCTGGCGCGCGAGTTGGATGGGGAGGTACCGGCGCACCTTCGTGAATGGTGGGCGCAGGACCAGCCGTGGAGTTTCCACTCGGCAGACTGGTGGGCGCGGCACTGGGGGCGCACCGGAATCCTGGACATCGAGACTGCCGACGCTCTGGCCGATGGCTGGCGATTTTGGCTGGACTGGCTTCGTTTGGCCGCCCCCGAGAATGCGACATAATTCCGGGCGGTGGAAGCCGATGCGGGCCGGAATCTCGGTTACGTTCGCGTGGTGGGCCGTCGCCGGGCCGAGGCGACGCTCTACGATCCGGTGGTGTCCATCCCTGTGCATTACACGAAGCAGTCCCTGCTGCGGAACCCCAAAGATTGAGAGCCAGCCCGAAGCAAGTTGAGGCTTCCTGACTCCTGCGCGCCGTCTCCCTCTTCGCTGTCTTCGGCAACACATGGCTCAGGATCCTACCGCATATCGCACACATTTACCCTGAAAACCGCAATTCGGCGGGATCGAGGTGCGCAAAAGCTTGATCGTGAAAGGCCTGCCGAAAATTGAAGTGGATCCGCAGGGTGATCCATCGGAACTTGAGCAATGCCTTTGCCGCCATAATTCAGCGAGAGATCGATGCTGATCAATTGCCGTTTCCGGTTTTACCGCTCCCCTTTTGTCCGGCGCAGCACGAAAGTCATCAAATCCCGAATCTCGCGCTCGTCCAAACCCTGCAACAATCCCGCCGGCATCAGCGATACTTCGCTTGGTCGCATCAGTTTGATTTCTGACCTCGACACCGCATGTTCCTTTCCGTCTGCCGTCACCACCGCGAGGATTTCCCCCTCGCGGGCTCGCACGAATCCTTGCCAGACCTCCCCTGCAAGCGTTTCCACGTCGTAGGCCACATAATCCGGATGAATCGTCGCGCTTGGATCGAGGATGTCCCGCAACACGGTCCCGGGATCCCGATGCTCAAGATTGCTCAAATCGACCCCGATCAGGCCGCCCTCCCCCCGGATGCGATGGCAGGTCGCGCATTTCAAACGCTCGCCAAAAAACAACTCTCTGCCCTTCCCAGAATCTCCGCTGGTTAGATCGGATTCCCCTTCCGGGGCGTGCTCCTCTTTCTTCGGGGCGAACCTCGGAGCCCATGGCAATTGAAACGCCGTCATCGGCACCGGCCTCGGCTCGGGATTCTCGTCCGTCCTCATCTGGCCATGAAAATCTCCACCGTCCCACTTCGACCGGATCAATTTGAACGGGATGGCCGGACCCCTCCCGGCCGCCATCAACTCGAGTCGATATCGGCCCCCCTCTTTGAAACTCGATTGCCGTTTACCGTTCCATTCAACTTCAAAGGCTTCCCGTGCTGTCCAGGTGAGCCTGTTGGTCGCCGCTGCCAAACGCAACGCGGTGCTCAATTCCAACCGGCCAGAACCGCGCACTTTGGCTACGCCCGGTTTCAATCCCAAGGCGGGTCCCAGAAACGCACGATTCACCGCGTCGTCCAAATGCGGGAACCATCCGCTCCAACTCGGCTCAACTTCCCCCGATCGATACCACTTGGCTTCCACCCCATTCAGCGTGTAGTCCAAGTCCACCTCGATCGTGCCCGCGCTGCCCGGCCCTGATGTCCAGGGTAATCGCAAGGCGTAATGAACCGGCAGCGCTTGTGGACCCGTGCCCAGCATCAACACCCCCCGATCGGGAGAAACAAGTCCGGACAAGACCGGCAAAGTTCCGCGCGAGGTTGATTCCTTGACCCTCACCACGCGATACGGCGGCTTCAACACTTCCAAACGATCCGCCGCCCGCGCGTAAGCTCCGAACTCCAGCGCCGCGCGACTCGACCCGTCAGCCTTTCTCGCATCGATCGCACGATCGAAGGCCACCGAAAGCTCCATCAAACCCGATGCCCAAATCGCCACCGGTTGAGGCTCCTCCCGGCCCCGCCAGATAATCTTAAAGAGCTTGCCGATGCCGTTCGGACCCGTCCCCCAATCCGGCTCTCCGCTGTGCGCGGAAACATACAACTCACCGCGCGGTGAAATCGCCACGTCGGTCACCAGCATCGATGACCTCGCGAAAATCGTCTCCTTGCCCACATATCCAGACGCCGTCTTCACCAGCTTCACGCGCCAAATCTTCCCCCTCGATTCCCCCGCCACAAAGGCGTCGCCTTCCCACCACGACGGACCAAACCGCTCCTTCCCCTTTGGGGAGTCATTGAAAACCAGTCCGCAGGCGGACTGGTGCTGCGGTCCGAACCCCACCACCGGTTCCTCGCTGGCGAGTCCCGGCAGCCATCGGTCGTGACGCGGCGGAAATCCATAATTCCGCCCCAATCGAATGTGATTCAACTCGTCCAGCGGGTTCCCCCCCGGACACCACGTTTCCCCCTCTTGATCCGTCAAAAACAAGTCTCCGGCGCGGTTGAACGCCAGCGCATAAGGAACACGAATCCCGCTCGCCACCAACTCCAACCGCCGCGTGGACGCATGCCACTTCTGAATCGTGCCGCGGGGACTCTTCAGGTCATAACGCGACACGTTGTCCTGGATCCGATACGGATTCGAGTAATCCGCAGTGAGCAGGCCGAAGTAGAGGTTTCCATCCCGATCCGCAGTCACGGCGGTCGCGTCTACTCCGCCCGATGCCACGTCCGTCCGAGGCCAACCCGTGGCCAATACCTCTTCCACATCCGCCTTGCCGTCCGAGTCCTGGTCTCGAAGCAACGACACTTTTCCGTGCGAGGACACCACCAAGCCCTCGCGCGTCCAAGCCATGCCTACCGGCACACGGAGTGTTGGCGCTTCCCAGAAGGGAATCACCTTGTCTTCTAAACCGTCGCGATTGGAATCCACCAGCCGCCAGATGCGCCCGTTGTAACCCAATGCAGTCAGAGATCCATCGGGTGCAAAACGCAAATTGTTGACATTGGGAAGCCGCACGGGAATTTCCCTGACCTCGAATCCCGGCACCAAGACAGTCAGCTCTGACGGAGTCGGCAAGCCCGCCGCGGCCGACGCCATCTGCACCAAGCCAAGCGCCGCTCCAAAAACCAAGTCTTTCGACAGCCGCCCCCATTGCGTCCTTTGCCTGAAATCCGATTTCCTCACCCGCTTAGAATCCACCCCGTCGATCTAGCTCATTTCAAGCCCCGGCCACAATTTATTTTCCGGCAACTGCAGTCCGTCCGGTGCATCCAGAAGTTGTCGGTGACCGGGTTGTCTTGGTAACGCAGACAGCCCTGTCTGCTGTATCGCAGGCTGCTCAGCCTGCGGGGCGACGAAAGAAACCAGGCGCGTGGAGAGCATGGAATGGCCTCGTTCTTCACCCGCCGGGCCGACGGGCCGTCGGCGATACGGCAGGCTGGGCAGCCTGGGCCACACGACAGAACGGCTTCGGGATGCACGGCCGGCCGTCCATCCGAGTCCTTCGGTGATGCGATGAATCCTGGCAACCCATAATTACCCTATCCAAAACCACCCTTCAGACTTAAGATGATCTCAGAATCATGGCATTTCGATTCGCGCTCACCAACGCAGCAGACCACAGGCTTCCTGGACTAGGCCTGGTGTGGAGCCTCGTCCTGGCCTTCGCGGGTGTCGTTCGCGCCAGCAATCCGGCGGCGGCACCGAACACCGCGCCCCCGCCAGCCGCCCACCCTCATTGGGCCTTTCAACCCGCCCATGGTGTCGAACCGCCACGCGTCTCAAACTCCCGCTGGGTCCGCACTTCGGTGGATCCCTTCATCCTCGCCGGGCTGGAAAGCGCCGGACTCGAGCCTTCGATTGAAGCCGATAAGCGCACACTTCTCCGCCGGATCACGTATGACCTCATCGGGCTTCCACCCACCTGGGAAGAGGTGCGCGCTTTTGAACTCGACCGATCGCCCCGCGCATTCGAAAAAGTCGTCGAACGGCTCCTCAATTCTCCTCACTACGGCGAACGCTGGGGGCGTTACTGGCTCGACGTCGCCCGCTACGCCGACACCAAAGGATATGTGTTCGAGGAGGAACGCCGTTTCCCCTATTCCTACACCTACCGCGATTATGTGATCCGCGCTTTCAACGAGGACCTTCCCTACGACCGGTTCCTCACCGAACAAATCGCCGCCGATTTGCTCGATTTGGGGACGGACCAGCGCCCACTCGCGGCCCTCGGTTTTCTGACGCTTGGACGCCGCTTCCTCAACAACATGCACGACATCATCGACGACCGGATCGATGTCGTCATGCGGGGAACCCAGGGACTCACGGTCACCTGCGCCCGCTGCCATGACCACAAATACGATCCGGTCAGCATCAAGGATTATTACGGGCTGCACGGCATTTTCGCCAGCAGCCAGGAACCCGCGGACAAACCGCTCCTTGGATCCGCCTCGCTTCCTTCTGAATATCCCGCTTTCAAAAAGGAGCGGGACCGCCGGCAAGAGGAACACGACAGTTTCAAGAAATCAAAAGAGGAGGAGGCTCTCTCCGAGGTTCGCGCCCGCACCGGCGACTATTGGCTGGCCGCTTTCGACGGACAGCACTTGACGGATTCTGCCCGGTTCGAATCTCTGGTCCGTGAACGCAAGCTCGATCCGGGCGTCTCCCGACGGTGGCGAGACACTCTTAAAAAGTGGACGAACAACCCGCCCTCCCACCCTCTCGCGAAGCTCTGGCTGCAGGCCATTCAAACCGCGGGAACCAATCGTGAAGCGTCCGTCGCCCAACTCGTCCAGGATCAAACCCGCGCTTGGCCCGAGGGCTGGCTCAAATCCGGCCTGATCCAGCCCGCTCCCGCCTCACTAGCCGACCTGGCGAAACAATGCTCTCAAATCTTCACCCGCCTCGAGCAGGCCTGGAAAAAGGAATCGAACGGCAACCCCAAGAGCCCCACTCTTTCTGATCCCGAACAGAGCGCTTTGCGTCAACTCCTGACCGGAGACGGATCCCCTGCCGTGGTGCCGCCGGATGAAATCAGGCGTCTTTTCGATGTTCCCAGCGCCCAAAAAGTTCGACGACTCAAACGTCAAATCGAGGAACTAGAGGCCACTCATCCAGGTTCCCCGCCGAAGGCGATGGCGCTCGTAGACAACCCGTCGCCGCGCAATTCCAAGGTGCTGCTTCGCGGCAATCCTGGCAATCCCGGTCCCGAAGCCCCGCGCCAGTTTCCCTCACTGCTTCAGCAACCCTCCAGCCAGCCTTTCTCCCAAGGAAGCGGACGTTTGGAATTGGCGCGATCCATCGCCTCCACGAACAATCCCCTCACCGCGCGTGTGTTCGTCAATCGTGTCTGGAACCACCTCTTCGGATTGCCCCTCGTGGAAACCTCAGGAGATTTTGGACTCCGCTCCAGTCCCCCCTCCCACCCCGAGCTCCTGGATCATTTGGCATGGCGATTCATGCAGGAAGGCTGGTCCGTCAAAAAACTTCATCGCACCATCGTCCTGTCCAGCGCTTACCGTCAGACCAGCGATGTCAGGAAGGAAGGTCAGCAGGTGGATCCCTCCAATCGCCTGCTTTGGCGAGCTCACCGGCGCCGGTTGGATCTTGAAGCCATGCGGGACGGCGTTCTCGCCGTCAGCGGACGTCTGGACCCGAAGTCAGGCGGGCAATCTGTGGAACTGCTCTCCCAACCCTTTAGTGGGCGCCGTAGCGTCTACGGTTTCATCGAGCGGCAGAACCTGCCGGGATTCTTCCGAACCTTCGATTTTGCTTCGCCCGACACCACTTCGGCCAAACGATTCACGACCACGGTTCCCCAGCAAGCGCTCTTTTTGCTCAACAGCCCGTTTATCGCGGAACAGGCCCGCGCCCTGGCCCGGCGTTTAGGTGAGGACTGCCGGCTGGCTGGCCCGGCGCAAACGGTCGAGGAGGCCCGGAATCTTCCGAAGGCGCTGAGAAACGAGAAAGGCTGCACACAAGATGAGGAGCGCGTCCGCCATCTCTATCGCTTGGTTTTCCAGCGCGAGCCCAGCCGAGCTGAAATCGAAATGGGCCAAACGTTTTTGGACGAACCTCTGGCCAATGCCAAACCACCTGCCAAACCCGCCGCCAAACAGGGCGGAGGGGAGAAAGACAAGAAAACGATCCCTCCCCCTGAGCCGCTGGACGCCTGGTCTCGTTACACCCAAGCCCTTCTCGTCTCCAACGAATTCTTCTTCCTGGACTGAACGACCAAGCCGCCGAGGTTTGAAGTCTGAATTCAACGAGTTCTCAATTTGCCTTGTGGAGGCACGCCGACGGCGACCATGATTTTCTCAACATGGCGGAGCGTCCAATCACAGACGTCATGGTTAAACCCGACGCGGCGTTGGAAATCACGCTGCGCCCGTCCCTCTTTTCCGATTTCACGGGCCAGGCCAAAGTGCGTGAAAGGCTTGAAATCGCCGTCGAAGCCGCCCGTCAGCGCAAGGAATCCCTCGACCATATTCTGCTGAGCGGTCCGCCCGGACTCGGAAAAACCACCCTCGCCAACATCCTGGCCAAGTCGATGGGCGCGACGTTGCGACCCACCAGCGGTCCCACCATCGAAAAAGCCGCGGACCTCGCGGGATTGCTCACCAACCTCGAGGAAGGCGACGTGTTGTTCATCGACGAAATCCATCGACTGCAAAAAACCATCGAGGAATACCTCTATCCCGCGATGGAGGACTTCAAACTCGACATTATCATCGATCAGGGCCCCAATGCCCGCAGCGTCCGCCTCAATCTTCCCCGATTTACGCTGATCGGCGCCACCACCCGCAGCGGCCTGCTTTCCGCTCCCCTGCTCACCCGCTTCGGCATCCGTGAGCGCCTCGACTACTATCACGCCGATGAATTGAGGAAAATCGTCTCGCGCGCCGGACGGCTGCTGCAGGTGGAAATGGACGAGCATGGCGCCCACGAAATCGCCCGGCGCAGCCGGGGCACCCCGCGCATCGCCAACAATTTGCTCCGCCGCGTCAGGGATTACGCCCAAGTTCGCGCCGACGGCAAAGTGACCGGCCCCCTCGCGGACCAAGCCCTGGCCATCCTCGAAATTGACCGGCACGGCCTCGATGAAATGGACAAACGCATTCTGGAAACCGTGGCCCTCAAGTTCGGGGGCGGACCCGTCGGGGTGAGCTCCCTCGCCGTCGCCGTTGGGGAAGAACCGGATACCATCGAGGAAGTGTACGAACCTTACCTCATCATGGAAGGCTATCTCAATCGAACCCCGCAAGGCCGCGTCGTGACCGAGCTCGCCTACAAAGTTCTAGGTCGCTCAGCCCCCTCCACCGGCCGCCAACCGGGACTTTTTGGCTGAATCCGGAACGGCAGTTCCAACCCTCAAGAACCTGGCTTGGCAAACAATCCGGGCAGCCAAGTGGTCAAGGCCGGAACGTACGTGATCAGCAACACGCCCAGGAACAACACCACCAGCATTGGCAACACGGCCCGCATCACCTCCACCAGCGGAGTCTTGAATCGATACGACGAGAGCAGAAGATTCAACCCGACCGGCGGCGCCAGGAATCCCAGTTCCATGTTCGCCAGAAAAATGATGCCGAGGTGAACCGGGTCGATACCGAGCGCCGTTCCCACGGGAACCAGCAAGGGCACTACCACCACGATGGCGGCGTAAATCTCGATCAATCCCCCCACCAGGATGAGAACCACGTTCAGACCCAGCAAGAACAGCCATTTCGATTGCACATGGGTCGAGGCCCATTCCAGCATCCGAGCCGGTATTTGCGCGTCCACCAGGTAGTTCGTAAATCCGTAGGCAACTCCGAGGATCAAGAGCACGCCTCCCATCAGCGAACCGCATTCCACCATCACTCTCGGACCGTCCTCCCGGACGCGAAGATCGCGATGAATCCATGCTTGGGAAATGAACGCGTAAAACGCCGTCAACGCCGCCGTTTCCACCGCGGTGGCAAACCCGCCAAAGAGTCCCACAAACGCCACCACGGGCAACAACAACTCCCACTTCGCGTCCGCCACCGCCGCCTTAGCCTCACTCCAGTCGAATCTCGGGCGTCGACCCGAGGCTCGAGGGGCCTGCCATATCCCCAACGCCGCCGTCACGATCAACATGAGAATGCCGGGAACAATTCCCCCCAAGAACATCGCCTTGATGCTCAATCCCGCTTTGGCGCTGTTGTTGGCGATGATGGTGTAAAGAATCAAAGGCAAGCAGGGCGGAAAAAGAAGCCCCAACGATCCCGCGCTGGTGATGAGTCCCAGAGAATTGCGCGCCGAATACCCCGCCGCATTCAAAACCGGAAGCAGGATGCCTCCCAGGGCCAAAATGGTCACCCCGCTCGCCCCGGTGAACGTCGTGAAAAAAGCGCAGACCAGGCAGGTGACAATCGCCGGTCCTCCGCGCAGATGTCCCGCCAATGCCTTGAACAATCGGAGTAACCGCTTCGAAGCACCCCCTTCGGCCAGAAAATATCCCGCCAGAGTGAATAACGGAATGGAGGGCAATGCCGCATCCGTCACCAGCTTGTGATGGCTGATGGAGACGGAAGCGATGGGAAGATCGTCACCCCAAAATAAAATCATCGCGGCGCCCCCCAGCATGACGAAAATCGGCGCTCCCAACACCGCGGCGGCGGCCAGGATGCCCAGACAAGGCCAGACCAACTTCTCCGCCGCGATGGGCGGGCGCCACGCGAGCCAGATCAAAACCGCCGCGACGGCCAGGACCATGCCTCGCGCACCCCATCCGGGCGCCGCGCCCAGCACCATCCTCCAGGCGATCAGTCCAAAGCCGCCCACCATGACCAGTTCCAACGGCCACACCGGAATTGCGCCCACGAGCAGGTGGCCGCTCTCCTTCTCCGTGAGCACGAATTGCCAACTGGCCACACAGAGGAAAACCGTGAGAACCACCGACACCACCGCGTTGAAGATTCCCGCCCCGGATTTCCAGGCGCCTGTCAATACGGAGGGAAGTGCGGACATCGAGAGCAACCGGTGATCCCTCGCCGCGATCGCGCCGCCGAGCATGCCGATCACCAGCGTCAGGTTCTGCGTGATGGCGATCGCCCCCGGAATGCCCGTGTTGAAAGCCTTTCGCAAAAGACTCTCAAGCAAAGGCAACGCCATCAGTCCCAGCATCGCCAACGCCAAAATCCCGTCCTCCGCCTTGAACAGCCACCGGCGCCGATCCGGCCCGGGCTGTTGCCCCGCGACCTCGGATTGAATTCCTTCGAGGTTCATGGGCCCGATCGGGCGGACGTGGAACGAAAGTCCTTCAGCAACCTCTGAACCTCATCGAACAATTCCGCGGGCACCACCTTGCCCCGCACTTTGGGATGCACACTTTCCGCAAAATCCCGCCACTCCTTCAATCCAGCCTCATCGAGCTTGTGCACCTTCAATCCGCGCTTCTCCATCGCTTCAATGGCTTCCTGACTCTCAACCCGCGAACGTTCCCGGATTTGCTTCCCCGCCTCCTCCGCCGCTTTCAACATTTCGATTCGCACGGCGGCCGGAATGCCACCCCAAACCTTCTTGGAGATCACGGTGGCTCCCACCAGGGGCACCCACGCCACGTCCAGCATATGCGGCGCGGGCGCGAAAAACTGACCAGCCAGCGCATACACCGGAATGGAGGGGACCACGTCGATGAGCCCCGTCTGCAACCCGGTCAGAATATCCGTCTGCTCGAGCGGAATCGCGTTGATCCCAATCCCCCTCATCACTTCGCCGCTGCGGGTGTCGCCGGACCATACGAACATCTTCAACTTTGACATCTCGCCGGGTTTCAATGCCGGCTGTTTCGAGAAAAAGCGAACCCAGCCCGCATCCCCCCAAAACAAAGAAACAAACCCCTTATCCTCGATCCGCTTTTCGAGCATCGGGCGCAACTTTTCACTGACGAAGTCATACTCTTGAAAACTGTGGAAGGCCATCGGCATCAATTGCAGCGCCGTGACCGAGTCGTCGATCTGCAAAAGCCCGGCCACCGAAAGCAAAGATGCCTGAATCTGCCCCACCCGCATCCGTCGCACCATATCCGCCTCCCCCCCCATGGTGCCGTCCGTGTAGAGGGTCAGGGACACGGCACCTCCCGAGGCTTTCTTCCACTTTTCACCCATCGCCAGCAGGCTCTTGTGAAACGATGTGTCTTTCGGAGCCAGGGTGGCTAACCGGATCTTCACCGTGTCGGCGGACCAAGCTTCCAAGCCGCCAGCCCAAATTCCTCCGGCGGTCAGCGCCAGCCCGATCCATCGATTGCAAAAGCTCACATTCATGGTTTTTCCGAATTCGGCATCTCTGGGGCGAAAAACTCGTCCATTCGCTTCAACAACCAGCGAGCCCGTCGCTGCATGACCAGGTTCGCCAGCCGCCAGGGGGGATGCGCTTCGGGATCCACGGCAAGCGCAGCTTCCAATAATCGCTTGAACTCCGCCGCATCCTGCTTCCGCACGCTCACCGCCTCCGCCAAGCTCACGTAAGGTCCGGCCAGACGCCCGCCGGAGCTTGCCACCGCACGATGAAAATGCTCTCGAGACCGGCCCTCCGCCGACGATTGTCCGCCGGGCCTCGCGCTTTCGTAACTGATCATGAAGGCATGGATTGCGCCCCCTTCAAAGCTCGAATCCAATTCCAGCGCCCGGTCCATCATCGCCTCCACCACCGGCTGCTGGGCGATCAACTCCGGCGAGTTTTTTGAGAGCGAAATAAGCGCCCCCCACGAAGCCGCGGTCCAGTAAAGCAAGGGCACGTCCGTCTTTCCGAACGACCGCACGGCGGACTTGGGATCTTCGTTCAGCCTGCGACCCAACCCCGAATGCTTCAACTCGAGCCCTCGCAAACCGTAATCACGCGCGCGGCGATAAAGTTTGCCGGCCCGGGCACGTCCAGCCTCCGCCGCGTCCAAACTTTGCTCCTCGGCCTCATCCGCCTCTTGCTGCACAAAAGCAAACGAGTACTGCGTGAACCCGCTCGCGGCCGCCAGCAACAAACCGCGATGGCGCGGACTCTCCACCAGCAACGATTCAATCAGCTTCAAGCTGAAGGGCACCGCCCCTTTCACCAATTCGGGATCATCGTCCGAGGCAAAGCCGCTGCTGCCCGAGGCCAGGGCATCGCCGAGTTTGTTGACCGCCATCCGCCGGACGGAACACGCCGAACCGAGCATCATCGCCGCCAAGGCCACCATGAAGACTGGCCTCAAGCCGCGATAACCCTTTGAATCTGAAATAGAACCCGCCATGGTCAACACGCTTGCGCGAAAACGCGCGCCAGCTTTTACCGCTTCCACCTCCCCCAGGAAAAGCCAATTAATTGCTCGCCGCCCCCGGGGTCCCATGTCAATTTCCCGCGGTTTTTTGAGTAACGACACGAACAACATGGAACCTCAAGGCGACATCGCGCTCATCGGCTTGGCCGTCATGGGCCAAAACCTCATTCTCAACATGAACGATCACGGCTACACCGTGGTCGCTTACAACCGCACCCTCTCCAAGGTGGACGAATTCCTGGCCCACGAAGCCAAGGGCACCAAAGTCCTTGGCGCCCGTTCCATCGCGGAAATGGTTTCCCTCCTCAAGAAACCTCGCCGGGTCATGATGCTCGTCAAAGCCGGGGCGGCCGTGGACGAATTCATTGAGCAACTCCTTCCTCATCTGGAGGCCGGGGATATCATCATCGACGGGGGCAACTCCCTTTTCGACGACACGAATCGCAGGGTCAAACACGTCGAGAGCAAGGGACTGCGCTACATCGGCACCGGCGTCTCCGGCGGCGAGGAAGGCGCCCGCCGCGGACCCTCCATCATGCCCGGAGGTTCCCCGTCCGCCTGGCCTTTCGTGAAGGAGATCTTTCAGGCGATTTCAGCCAAAGTCGAAGGCGGAGCCCCTTGCTGCGACTGGGTCGGCGAAGCCGGTGCCGGCCATTACGTCAAAATGGTCCACAACGGCATCGAATACGGGGACATGCAGCTGATTTGTGAGGCTTACAATCTCATGAGAACCGGGCTCGGCATGAGCAGCCAGGAAATGCACGAGGTGTTCTCCGAGTGGAACAAAGGGGAACTCGATTCCTACCTCGTCGAAATCAGCCGCGACATCCTCGGTTTCAAGGACGAGGATGGACAGCCGCTGGTGGACAAAATCCTCGATACGGCCGGCCAAAAAGGCACCGGAAAATGGACCGTGGTCAACTCGCAAGACCTGGGCATTCCCATTACCCTCATTGCCGAGGCGGTTTATGCGCGGTGCGTTTCCGCCCTTAAGGATGAACGCGTCAAAGCGGCCCGCAAATTGAAAGGGCCTCGTCCTAAGATTTCAGGGGAGCGAGCCAAATGGGTCGAGGACGTCCGCCAGGCGCTCTACGCCTCCAAGATTGTGAGCTATGCCCAAGGCTACATGCTCATGAGAGCCGCGGCCACCGAGTACCGATGGCATTTGAACTACGGCGGCATTGCCCTGATGTGGCGCGGCGGGTGCATCATCCGCAGCCGGTTCCTCGGGAAGATCAAGGAGGCCTTCGAAAAGAACCCCAAGTTGAGCAATCTCATGCTCGACGACTATTTCCGGGGGGAAATCAAGAAGTGCCAGAAAGGCTGGCGCAATGTGGTGGCCACCGCGGCCAAGAAAGGCATCCCGGTTCCCGCCTTCAGCACCGCCCTGGCCTTCTACGATAGTTACCGCAGTGCGGTGCTCCCCGCGAATTTACTGCAAGCCCAGCGAGATTACTTCGGCGCTCACACCTACGAGCGCGTGGACAAACCGCGCGGACAGTTTTTTCATACGAACTGGACCGGCCGGGGCGGCTCCGTCTCGAGCACCACCTACAACGTCTAACCACACCTGCAGGTTCAAGACTTATTGCTTGGGCAGGAAACTGCGATAGTACCGGTTGGTGGCGACCCCGGTGATGTTGAGGGCGAAGCTAAAGTTCGGCAGTCCGGCACTGTTGGTCACGAGCGAAACCCAATCGATCAGGTTGGTCGAACTCTGAATCACGTGCCGTTCTCCCGCGTTGCCCTTGATCCGAAGCTGCAGCCGATTGGTGGCTTCCCGGGAAAGGGCGAGTGAGTGCACCCCGAAAGGCGGAAACACCGCGAATCCCTGCACATTCGCGCCCGTGGCGGTCGTGAAACTCCCGCCCACGTAATACGTGCCCCCCTCCACGAGCGCCACGGAAAAAACCTGGTTGTTGAACGCCGGAGCCCAGCCAAAATCCGACGCGTTCGTCAGACTTAAAGCCGCCAACCGGTTCCGAGCCTGCCCATTCACCGAGCCAAACTGACCGCCCACGAACAAGTATCCGTTCATGATGCGAAGCATTTCCACCGTGCGGTCCGTCGGCGTGACCCAATCGGTGGCAAGACCCGTGCGGACGTCCAAAGCCGCCAGATTGGTCCGGAACTGAGACCCGATGCTCGCAAACGCGCCCCCCACGAAAATCCGACTTCCATCCAGAGCCAAAGCGCGCACCTCTCCCTGCGCGAACGGATTCCACGGCGTCACCGCGCCGGTGGCCAAATTCACCGCGCCCAAATTGAAACGCTGACGAGCGCTGAGCGAATTGAAATTCCCCCCCACGTAGAGCACTTGCTCGGTCGCGGTCAGCGCAAACACCGTTCCGTTGGGGTTGGGCGCAAGATCTCCCACCGCGCCCGTGTTCAAATCGAGGGACGCCAAATTGGTTCGAGTCACCCCACCCACCGATTGAAAGGTTCCCCCCACAAAGAGGCGGCCCGCCCCGACATGGACCACTTCCACCACCCCATTCGGATTCGGCGACCAAGGCAAAACTTCCCCCGTGTCCGCATGAACCGCGACCAGATTCGTCCGAGCCAATCCTCCTACCTTGGTGAACTCTCCGCCAACGTAAAGCCGCTGCTCGGAATAAACCGTGGAAAACACGCTCCCAACGGTTTCGTTGGTCCCTTCCAACCTCAAGCTTGGATTCCAGGGAAGAATTTGCCCTGACAATTCATCCAGCACGGCCAAACCGCTTCTGCGTTCTCCCCCGATCGAGTTGAAGCTGCCCCCGACATAAATCGCATTCGTGGTCGCGGCCATCGCATTCAAAGCGCCTCCTATCTCGGAAGCCCAATCGGCCGAAAGATTGTCGTTGGACAACTCAATCGCCGCCGCGTTGGAACGCGGGTTGCCGCCGAAACGTGTGAATTGCCCCCCCCACAAATAACCGGCTCCCATTCGACGCCATCGTCCGCACTTCTCCGTCCACTCCAAAATCAAACCCATTCTGTCCCGTCGCCGGATCCAAAGAGGCAAATCCACGCCGCGGCTGGGAGGCGATGTTGGTGAATGTGCCTCCCACATAAATCCGCGATCCAGCCCGCAAAACTGCATGGACCGGACCATCCGGGTTCGGCGCCCAAGCAGACACGGTGTCGGTAAAAGGATCCACTTTCGCCAAATTCAGCCGGGCCACGCCGGAAATAGCACTGAAGCTCCCCCCGACGATCAATTCGTCGTTCGCGTAGGCCATCGCATTGACACGGCCGACCGGACGCGGATCCCAATCCGTCACCGCGCCGGTCACGGCATCAATCGCCGCCAAGTTCGTCCTGGATTCACTCGAAATCTGGTTGAACGCACCGCCGATAAACAGGCGCGATCCAAAACTGGCCAAAGCATGCACCGGACCGGTCGGATTCGGCGCCAAGGCCAGGACGGCACCCGAAGCCGGGTTGAGCGCCGCCAGATTCGTCCGCGGCGCCGCCACGGCTCCGACGCCAAAACGGGTGAATGCGCCACCCGCGTAAAGAACATTACCCGCAAGCAACAGGGTGTGGACGGGTCCGTTGACGTTGGGATTAAACGAAGTCGTGACCGTTCGATCCGAGCGAATATGAGCCAGATTGTTCCGCGCCGTTCCTCCCACGGCGGTGAACGAGCCCCCGACAAACCATCCGCCCGCGCCATCGCTCACCGCCGCGTTGAGGGTTCCCGTCACGGTCGGCATCTCCAAGTCCGGAGTCCCCATCTCAGCGCTAAGCGTGGTGCCTCCGGCTGCCCCAAAACCAATGGCGGAGAAACTTCCCCCCAAATAAATCTTCCCGTTGGTGGCAATCACTGAAAACACGGGGTCATCCGCCGTCCAAAAGTCACGGCGAGGACTATTGGCGGGCTGGGCAAACATGCCGGTGGAAACCCATAAGAACGCCAGCAACGCAATCAGGATCTTTTTCATGTCATGTGTTCTGAGATCGAATCTTGCCGCATCACGACACGGGTCCATTCCCGCGTAGCCAATCGGCCCAATGGCACTCCCCGAGCAAGCAACGATGGTTCTCATAACTCGCAACGGAGATTCAAGCCAGTCCAATGTCGGCAGTTTTCACAAACGTAAGACTCGCCCCTACAAGCAGTTCATCGGCCAAATCCGAATCTCCCTTAGAATAATGTGGGAAGTGATTTGCCCCCAGCGGGATAGAGGCTGGAGCTTTGCGTCAAATCGCCGCGCTTCCCAATCCGGTTCTAAAGCAAGACCACTTTTCGATCGAGATCGGGTGAACCGGAACCCGTGTCACAATCTAAGGCCTTGGGCTCAAACTCTTTGCACCACCCTTTGATCTCCGTATCGTTGAAGATCTTACCCATCACCCGACGCAGAAGGCCCTTCAAACTTGGATGCTCCAAACTCGCCAGGGAACGGACTGCCTCTTCTTTGTAGGTTTCCAGCAGGGTGCGGACGCGTTCTTCAACTTTGAGTTCGGCGTAAATCGATTCCATGCCCTTGCAACTTCCCGAGGAGAGATCCCTGCGCCACAGTTTCTCCAGTCGGTCGCGGTGCTCCGCCTGGGAAGCTCGTTCGTAAGCACTCGCTAGGACGACGCTGGGCCGCATACCCGCCAAATCATTCGACTCGGAAGATCCACCCAAGTCGTCGAGATCGTCTCGAATCTGATAAGCGATGCCCAGGGCCTCCGAGTAAGCATGGAGCGAGTCCCGGACTTCGTCATGCTGTTGCACCCCGGCACAGAGCGAGCCGAGGCGCAACGCGACCTCGAACGCGGGAGCGGTCTTCCGCCGGAAAATATCCAGCACCTGGAGGGTCGTCATCGGCTTCGGCTCCCTGGCCCAAATCAGCTCCGCTCCTTGCCCACGGCAAAGTTCGCGCTGCCCCTCGGTGGCGGCAAGCACCATCGCCGAGGTTTGCCGGGTGCTGAACTTGCTCGAAGCCAACAAACGATAACCCTCCCCGATCAACAGATCCCCCACATTCAAAGCCACCGCAACTCCATGCTCCTCGTGGAGCGTTTTCTCCCCATACCGGCTCGCGTCCCCATCCTCGATGTCATCGTGAATCAACGACGCTTTGTGAAAACACTCCACCGCGACCGCGACTTTCTTCAAATCCTCCGGCAAGGGCCCGCCCGGGTCATCCCGCAGCGCCTGGAATGCGGACGCGGTCAAGAACGGACGCCACCGCTTGCCCGCCCGCATAAGCCAGTCCTTGGCAATCTGCTCCGTGCGGGATTCGCTCGGACCGAGGATCAAATCCAGTGAGGCCGGGGAAAACCAAAAATCAATCTCCTCGCGCAACGCCGCCAAATCCATCCGCCGGGTCTTGTCCTCGCTGGTCAAATGAATGTAGTCCCAGACCCAATCCAAATCGACGTTGGTGTCGATGCAGTCGTCTTGAAGCAACGGCACCGCCACGCCCGGAACCGCCGCGGCTTCCATGTAGGGAAACGCCCGTTCCAACACGCTGAGACAACTGACACCCACAATGGCCTCAATCTTGCCGGTCTGAATCAAGGACATGACGATGGCAGAGCCCTCCGCTACCAGAACAGCATATCCCAAACGTTCGGCTTCGACCTGCAAGTCCTGAATCGAGCACAACCCGCATTGCTTGCACAACAGCCCAAACTCATCAAACGGCGCCGGGCATTTGCTCTCCACGCGCAGGCATTTCGGAAGCAGCAGCAGCCTCCGCTCGTAAGGAACACTGGCCAGTTGCTCGCGCCAAATCTCGTTGTTGAGAAGCACCCCCACATAATCTCGGTAAATCGGATCGCAACCCAGCGCGGCAATCATCCGGTCCGCATGCACCTTCAATTGCGCTAGTGGCAACGGCGGAACAGGGTTGAATTCCGCGACGTAATGACGCACCGCATGAAGGACACGGGTCCTCTCTTCGGGCGTTTGCGGTATGTTCTTCTTGGGCGGTCTGGCCTTCTGTTGAGGCACCGGGCGCGGCAAGGCGAGAGGCGCGAAAGAAATGGAACTCGTGTGCATAACCTGTGCGAGCAATCAACCGCTGACGCCAGCCTTCTCAGGCGAACCGGCCGCCGAGGCCGTCCTGGGAGAGCTGGGCTGGGACAAAGTTATCCCTTGGTTTCCAGCCGGGTCGAGCATCGATTTCAAGGCTTTGAGTCGAGTCCCCGGCTCCGGTGGCGTCCGGTCGTAAGCCCGGAAATCATTGAACCAATACTTCTTGGCAAGGCGATACATCCAATGACGTTCAGGAATCTCCTCCCCCGGCAGCCATTGACTGAAACGGGGCTTCATGGCGGCCAGTTCAACCATCGCAGTGCCGCGCAAGGTCGTGTCCCGGGCTTGATGCCGGCGCGCCAGGTCCGCCACCAAATCCGGACGTTCCAGGACGACGCATCCCCGAGTCGCCCCCGCCGTGGTTTCCCGGAAGTCCTTCAAGAAGGCACTGCTGCGAATGGCCTCAAAGACACCCCGGTCATCGCGAATGTTCTCCGTCGCAAACTGCAGAATCGGACAAGGCTCGATCCAGCCTCCCGGACCCACATGGTGACTCACCCCCGTCGCCATGGGACACAATGCCTTGCCCACATGATCGTAATACGCGTCCAGCATGCCGATGGGCATGCGGCAACGCATTTCGACGATGAACCGCCGAACCCGAACCAGCTGGTCAGGTCGCAATGCAAGTTCGGCACTCATCTTGGGCCCAACCGGACGGTAAGTGTGGTACCAGACGTAGTGAACACCTCGTCGAATCAACTCGCGCAGCCACGCTTCGGAGAGCAAATCATCGATATTCGACTGGCAAACACTGGTGGCAACACCGGTGAGGAGTTTCTCGCGCAAGCACGCGTCGAGCCCCCGCAAGGTTCGATTCAAAACGTCCGCCTTGCCCCGGCGCTCGTCGCTCGCCACTTCCAATCCCTCGATGCTGACCAACGGCGTCGCGTTGCCTATCTGACGCAACTTTCGCGCAACCTTGTCGGTAATGAATTGGCCGTTGGTAAAAACCTGAAAATACGCGTCCGGATGGCTGGCCAGTAACTCAAGCAAATCCGGATGCATGAAGGGCTCCCCGCCCAGGATCCCGAAGAACGAATTCCCGTGCGCCTTCGCGTCGCGGATGGTGCGATTGAGCAGACCCAGGTCAATTTGAGTCCGCTCCGCCTCAACATCCACCCAGCACCCCTGGCACCTCAGATTGCAGGAGTTCAAGATGGAGAGATACAGGAACGGGGGAAAATACTCTCCCCGCCGGGCGCGCCGCTTGAAACGTTCCACACTGAGCATGCCCTTCCAACCGAAGTTCCAGGCGAACTTCGCCAGCAACCTCGGATCCACGGTCCGCATAATCCGCCATGTCAACGCGGGCAACATACTCAACTTCGGATTCGGTCACCGAGACCGGCCACGCCTCGACCAGCGTGCCTGTGGCTTCAAGACCGAAACGGTCCCCATTCGGTTTCGAAAAATCATGGGCAGGACCCGCGGCATGTCTCAAGCCTCGGGCATTTGCCCCAAGTGACGAGCGGCGCGCTGCCTCGCCTCCTCCGCCTTGCGCGCAATTTCCTCGGGCGACGGCAGGCTCATCAGCACTTCCCGAGGAACGTCCGCCGTCAACTGGGCCAGCTTGGTCAAGCACTTTTGCCGCTCGGCCAGCGCCTTGTCGGAGTCGCGTTCCTTGGAAAACCGGCTCTTGGCCCGCTCGCTCCTCGTGCGGAGCATGTCATACACGTCGCCCCCCAGCAGAGCGGAAATATCAATCTTCATCTTTTCCCGGTTCAAATCGGCGTCGCTCACCTGGTCGCCATTGATCGGTCCCGACTTGTATTTCGGGAACATGATCGCCGCCTCTGGGCAGACGCGGGAACACGCGGGACAGTTGGTCTTGCATTGATCCAGGTTCTGCGCCTGGATTTTTTGCTGCTCGTCCACACCGTAAACCCCGAAGAGACAAAAACTCAAACACTGCATGCAATTGGTGCAGCGATCATAGTCAATCACCGGAAACCAAGGCTTCCAAAGCCCATGCTCCACTGCCTTGGCCTCTCCCCGACGAGCCTCCACCTTTTCCGCCACCGCCTCCGCGGGCATCCCGCTCACATCCAGAAAACGTGCCCGATCGGCGCGGTCCATCGGTTCGGGCACCACCGCCCCTTCAAACTGGCCCAGCCACACCGTCTCTCCTCGATCATGGGGAGACACTCGCCCGCCCGGCTGGGGCCGTGTCAGGGCATATCCCTTCCCCAACAACACGCTCATGGTCTCGAAAAGCGTTTCCCCCGGCCAATGGGACGCCGTTTCGCCTTCGAAAAAGACAATTCGCAACGTCGGTTCCGTCAGGGTGCTCATGAGGGCGAAGATTCCGTCGTTTCTTTCCCGGACGGGAGATTCGGCCGCAATTCCGGCCGGCCCAAAGCCTCGACGATTTCCTGGGCGGGTTGCACACGCATGTTCAAG
The DNA here is from genome assembly GCA_016871495.1 of Verrucomicrobiota bacterium. Lineage (NCBI taxonomy): Bacteria > Pseudomonadati > Verrucomicrobiota > Verrucomicrobiota bacterium. The sequence continues at coordinate 58,444 of VHDF01000018.1, forward strand.
ACTTCAACACGGTCCGAGGTCAGCGGCGCGCCCGCGGAAGCAAAAAGCCACTTCACGGCCCTGGGAAAACAGGCGGCAATCCGGACACCCCCGCCATTCGGATCCGCCAGTCTTTGCAGGGCGCCATCCTTGCGCGCCGACATTTCACACAAGTCCGCCACCGCCTCAAACGCCGCCCCGCCGGAACAAAGGTGCCTCAACACGGCTTCCTTCGTCTCCCGCGGAACCACCTGGGCGTAGTTGCAATGACAGTAGAGAATGCGCGGCGCACTCATGGCGAGTTTCTTCTTAAGACAAGATGGCCACCGGGATCCATGTGCGTCTCAAAGCTCGTGCTGGAATTCATATCGGGCCGGGTTCTCCCCTAATCCTCCAACCCCGCCATCCGATGGGTCGGCGTCGGACGGCCCGGACGGAATCGCTCCAGATGTTCCACCCTCATCACGAGGCCCGCCTCGCTCGCCTCAACCACCCGTGCTCGCACCGTGCTCTGAAGCGCCTCGGCCAAAAGCTCGGGATCTCCCTCGGCCCGCAAATTGAAGGTCAGCTGGCCCGCCCTGATGGACTCGGGCAATGCCTGGCCTAACTCCGGCACGAAATCGTTTCGCACCACGTTCACAATGCCGAGATCGCCCAACCCGTCACGCGATTCGAGCGTGATCTTGCAATGAGCGATCTCCAGCCCTCGAGAGGCCAACCATTGCCTCACCCCCTCCGCCAGCTCCCTCAACAGTTGGTTGCCGTCGAAAACACCTGACGCCCCTTGACTCTCCACACTCAACGTCGCATTCAGCCACCCCAGCAACGCCTCCCCCTCCGCGTAAACATCGTAATCCACAGGCATAGCCTTCCACCGTCCGGCTTCTCCCCGCCGCAGGTGATCGAACCATGCGTCCAGTCCCGAACCTTCCCTCGCCGAGACCTGGAAAACGGTGGATTTGGGATGCCTTTCCTGCAGCGCGTCGCTTAAACGCCGCAATCGCTCGGGAGACAACAGCTCCCGCTTGTTGATCACAATGAGTTCCGCTTCCTCCAACTGCTTGCGGTAAATGTAGAGAACTTTCTCCGAAAAACTGGAACCGGATTCCAGTCCCAACACGCGTTCAGCCCGGATGGGGTCCACCACGACACTCAAGGGGGCCACCACGAAACGGTCCCCATAGATCCGCCGCAACGGATAGCTCACCGTCGCCACCAAATCCGTGCAACTGCCGACCGGTTCGGCGAGAATGAACTCGGGCCGAGTCTCCGCCGTCAATTGCCTGGCCGCGTCCGTCAGAGAATCGAATCGGCAACAGAAACATCCGCCGGCAATTTCCGCGGTTGAAAAACCCCGCTGCCGGAACCACGCCGTGTCGACGAGCTCGCTCGCCTGATCATTCGTGATCAAACCTGTCCTTCGCCCTTCGTCACGCAACCGCTCCCCCAACCGCATCATGCAGGTCGTCTTCCCCGCCCCGAGAAAACCGCCGATCATTACGTAGCGAGCCATCGAATCGCCCAAGTCGGGGACAGCCGGCGCTCGCGTCGTCGCAGGTGCGGAGGAGGAATCGTTCATGCGCTGGGATCGGAGTGCTTTTGCTGGGCAAGGATGCGGTCGATCGTGCTGTCGAGCAAGGCCCGATATGCCATCACGTCCAGACTCTTCTCTCCAGGCTCGCCCTGCACTTCGTACAACCACCCTTCCGTGTAGTTGCTTTCGTGAACCAGAGCGGACTTCTTCGCCAAGGCGGGGTTCATTCCCAGAAAAAGTCCGGCCGCCGGACAATACAAATCCGAAATCGCCTTGAATCCCTCGACCCATCCCACGATCTTCCCGGGCTGCACGGGCTCGCCTGCCCCGATTTCCAACCCGACATCCACGGTTTCACCCAGCATCCGCACCGCAAACTTGGTCAATCCAACCCTGACCACGCCCTCCGGCATCCTGGACATCCACGCGTGCGCCGGCGTGTAAAGGTAATCGACAGGCAAATGCGTGACGAACGTCGACCGCTTGTAAAAAACGGTTTTGAGTGGCGGCCTGGACATCAGCCCTGCCCTCCGGCTTGGGATTTCTTGTTCTGCGCCACCAGGCTCTCCTCCTCGGCCACCTTGTCGAGGAAGACCGCGAAAATCCGTTGCAATCGCTGGCGTTGCTGGTTGAGCCACCAAACCAGAAACGGCAGTCCCGCCAGAACCAGCCAAACCCACGGCCAGCGACGCGCCAACACACCGGCCACCACCAAACACCCGCCCGCCGCCACGGCGACGATCAACCTCGCCGTCAACGTCGGCACCACCTGCAATCGACATCGCAAGACTCGCCTGTTGCCGTGGCGCGATTCCATCACGGTGGTCAGCCGCAACCGGCCCAACCGATCGCCCTGGGCTTCCAGGTCATAATCACTCCACCCGGTGTCCGTGCGAATCCGCCAACCCTCCTGCTCAAGCCTCGACGTCAGCCTCCCAAGAAAACCCACCCGGTCAAAATCATTTGCGGAATGATAGCAAACTTCGTCCAACCCCGGCTCCGCCTGCCCGCGCGCCATGCTCTCAAAACTGTCCACCGCGCTCGGAGGCAGTCTTTGCTGAAGGTCGAGCCGGCCGCGATATCGCGCCCACCCTCGCACGATCGGCTGCAACAGGTAGAGGAGAGCAATGAGTGGACGGGACCATAATCGCCTTCGGGAACGAGGGACAGCCGCCTGCGCCCCGGCCACCACACACAACACCCCCACCATCACCAGATTGGTCACCGCCACCGGCCACAGGAACGGCAACGGAAATGAAACCACGACGAGCGGCAAGCTCACCAGCGCGTGATACTCGATGCTGGTGAACATCAGGAACAAACCGGACGGCCCAGGCCTGTAAATAGCCTGGAACATCCCCGTTCCAAACAGTCCATGATAAATCATGGCCGGTCGAAACAGCAGGCTCAGCTTCGCCGGCGAGTAAATCGTGCCCCGCCACAAATGACCCCCGATGGCATTGAAGTATTCCGGATGCCGATGAACGAGCAAGGCCTCCGCCTCTCCATATCCCCGCTGCTGCCGCAAATACTCCCCCACCGTGGAACGCCGATAATGCCAGACGAAACCGCCGGGACTGAACCCGATGCGGAATCCACGCTGCTGCAAACGCCAGCACAAATCCACGTCATCCCCCGCTTTCCGAAACACCGGGTCGAAACCTCCCACCTCCAGCAAAGCCCAACGGTAAAAAACCATGTTGCAGCCGGGGATATGCTCCGCCTCCCGATCGGTCAGCATCACGTGCGCGGGCCCGCCCGGCGAAACCATGACCGCCGCGGCCACCCACGAATCATCGGGCGGCAGGAAATTATGCCCACCCATGCCGGTAAAATCCCCCCGCAACAAATCCCCCACCACAAAATGCAGCCAATCCTCATCCGCCCGGCAATCCGCGTCCGTAAAGGCGACAAGCTCACCCTGGGCCGCGGCGATCCCCGTGTTCCGCGCCGCCGATAATCCGCGATTTTCAGCGTGAGGAACATAACGCACGTCCGGAAACTCTGTGGCAATCCGCGCGGTCTCGTCACGCGATCCGTCATCGACCAGGATCACCTCGTAATCCGGGTAATGCAGCTTCCGCAGCGACGCCAGACACGCCCTCAGCGTCGCCGCCCCTTGATAACTGGCCACCACGACGGACACCTTCGGGCTGCGCGGCAAAGGAAACCTGGGCGCCAGGCCGAACGACCTCGTCACCGCGCCAAAGGCCGGCTTCAGCTCGCGATTCGACCGGGTCAGCCCAAAGGCCCAGTCCGCCACTTCCACCCCATCCTTGTGCCATTCATCCGTGAAACTGAAAACAATCACGCCCGCCGTGCCCGCGCGGAACGCGGCCTCCACCTGCCAACTCAGGATCTCCGCCTGGGCATCCTCCCCCTCCCGAATGCTGTCGATCCCGATTTCCCCAAGCAACAGAGGACGCGCGTCCGCCAGCATCTGCAACCGGCCGACATAAGCCTCCCAGGACCGCTGGTGATGGAGATAAAGATTGAAGCAGCGAAAATCCGCGCCGCCCGGCGAAAGAAACTCGGTCGTGGGGAAATTGCCGAACGTGCAGAGTGCTTCCGGATCCACGCGCTTGATCTCGTCGATCAATTCGTCGATGAACCGCTCCACGGCGCGCTGCCCGCTCCACCGCACGATGTCCGCCGGGATTTCGTTCACCACGCTGAAGGCAAACACCGCGTGATGGCGGGCACACTGTTCCGCCGCCCGCCGGGCAGCCTCGCGCGCCTCCCGTTGCAACCTCGGGTCATCGAGGAAACACGCCTCCTTGTTCCAGGGAATGTCGATGAGCAGCCGAAACCCTTGCGTCTCCGCCAAATCGAGGAACCACCGCGGCGGCACATGATAAACCCGCAGCACATTCGCTCCCAGCCGCCGCAACCCTTCGAAATCGCGCCGCGCCTCCTCCGGCTCGGGAAAAGGCTGGCCGGATCCATTCGGGCGAAAGGGCCCGTAGGTGACCCCCTTGACGAAGAACTTCGCGGGCCCCACGCGGAACCCCTTCCCATCCACCGTCACACGGGGAGGCCGGGCAGGACCGAAGCTCATGAATTCCTAGACGCCTGAAAGGCGGCGCGTCATCGAGGGTTCCTGAAAGAATTTCAAACGTTGAACTTGAACAGCAGCACGTCGCCGTCACGAACGACGTATTCCTTGCCTTCCATGCGATAAAGCCCCTTCTCGCGCGCCGCCGCCACCGAGCCGCACTGGACCAAGTCCTCGTAAGCTACCGTCTCGGCTTTGATGAAGCCGCGCTCGAAATCGCTATGAATCACCCCCGCCGCCTTGGGCGCCGTGTCCCCGGCGTGAATGGTCCACGCGCGCACTTCTTTCTCGCCCGCGGTGAAATAGGTCCGCAGTCCCAACAGATGATACGTGGCGCGAATCAACGCGCCCACCCCCGACTCCGCCACTCCCAGCTCCCGCAGGAAAGCCTGCGCTTCCTCCTCGGAAAGATCGACCAGGTCGCTCTCGATCTGGGCGCTGATCACGACCGTTTCGCAACTGTGATGCGCGGCCGCGTAAGCTTTGACTTTCTGGACATGCGCCATGCCATCAGCCTGAGCCAGCTCCGATTCTTTGACATTCGCCGCAAAGATCGTCGGCTTGTCGGTCAACAGGTAAAACCCGCGCGCGATCGCCTTCTCCTCCGGTGCAAGGTCGAGCGTGATCGCCGGCTTGCCCGCGTCCAGATGCGGCTCGACCTTCTTCAACACCGCCTCCTCCGCCAGAGCGATTTTGTCCCCCCGTTTCGCGTCCTTCGCCCCTTTCTCAATCCGCTTCTTGACCGCGTCCAGATCGGCCATGACCAACTCGGTGGTGATCGTCTCGATGTCCCGCACGGGATCCACCGAACCCGCCACGTGATGGATATCGCCGTCCTCGAAGCAACGCACCACCTGCACGATGGCATCGACTTCGCGAATGTGGCTGAGGAATTTGTTGCCCAAGCCCTCGCCCTGGGAAGCCCCGCGGACCAGCCCGGCAATATCCACGAACTCGACCGCCGCCGGGATGAGGGTGGAGGTCTTGGCGATTTTGGCCAGCACGCCCAACCGCGAGTCGGGCACCGTCACCACGCCGACATTCGGATCAATGGTGCAAAAAGGATAGTTGGCGGCCTCGGCCTTGCGGGTTCGGGTCACCGCGTTAAACAACGTCGACTTGCCTACATTGGGAAGTCCGACGATTCCAGCTTTGAGCATACAGGTAAACGATTTGCGCGCGTACCATCCCGAAAGCCTACAACAGGCCCGGGTGAAAACGCGCGGGGGCGGGATGATGGAAACAACCCCCCCTCAGGTCAAGACGCTCTGCAAAGCCCCCATCACCTCCGGTGCATCCCGATGTTGTTGGTAGGGCGGGCCTGTCCCAGCCCGCCGCCCACGGGATGCAAAACATCATGCTCCGGCGGCGCGCCGGGACGGACGCGCCCTACCTGCATCACCGGCAACATCGGGATGCACGGCATCACCTCGAATGACGCGGAACAACCTCGATGAATCACGCAATCGGCGGCGGTTCCGAGGGCGCCTTGGCCCCGGGTGGAGGTTCGGATGGGGCCGCGCCCCGATAGCTGGCCACCACCCAAGCGCTCAACCGGTCGTCCGGCGCGTTCACCGTCTCTTCGTCCACCTTGAAACTGGTCTGCCCTGTGTTCTGGGCGATCAACCGCAGGCCAAATTGAAAGTCCTTGAACCGTTCCGCGCAGACTTCGCGAACCGGACGGCCCCCATCCAGGGCCAGCGCAATCAAACGGTCCGCAGCCCCGTCCGTGAACTCGATCTCGAGCCCGTGCGCGTCCTGGAACCGTCGGCCGAATTCCCGCACGACCTGCCGCAACATCGAGCGCTCCTCCTCGCGCTGCAACAGCAACACCCTCTTCAATTCAGCCTCCGGATCCTCCACCAGCGCGCGGTGGATCCGAAATCGCTTCACGGTGGTGGAAGGCAGTTCGTATTTGAAGGGTCGCAGCACTTCCTCACACACCGTCATCAGCCCGCGTGCCCCCGTCTTTTCCTCCGCCGCCCGCTCGGCAATGGCGCGCAATCCGTCGTCCTCGAAAAACACCTCGATCCCATAGGCGCCGAACGATTGCTCGTACTGGCGCACGATGCTGCCCTCGGAATTCTTCAAGATTCCGAACAAATCCTCCACCGAGAGGGGGAGGCAGACCACGCGCACCGGCAGACGCCCGATGAACTCGGGCTCCAGGCCGAACTCGATGAAATCCTGCGTGCGCGCGTGCTCCAGCCAGCCCTCCTCGACCCCGGTGCCGGCCGCGGCCGCGCCAAAACCAATCGCGGCTTCACGCGCCCTTTTCCTCACAATCTTCTCCAAGCCGCTGAAAGCACCGCTCACGACGAAGAGAATGTTCCGCGTATTGATCGTCGCCGACGATTTCTTGCCGCGGGCATTGTCCATCATGGACTGAATTTGCGCGCCCAAATCATTCGCGGCCCTGGCCGGCACGTCCGTTTCCTCCATCAACTTGAGGAGATTCGTCTGCACCCCCCGGCCGCTCACGTCCCGGCCCGCCACGTTCGACGACGACGCGATCTTGTCGATCTCGTCGATGTAAATGATTCCGTATTGCGCCCGATCGATCTGGCCATCGGCCTTCCGCACCAGGTCACGCACGAGATCCTCCACGTCGCCTCCCACGTACCCTGTCTCGGAAAACTTCGTCGCGTCCGCCTTGACGAAAGGAACCCCGATGAGATCGGCGATGCTTCGAATGAGATAGGTCTTGCCCACCCCGGTGGGACCGAGCAGCAGCACATTCTGCTTGGCGTAATGCGACGGCGCCTTCCCTTCCATCGACTGCCGGACATGCTGGTAGTGGTCACACAGCGCCACGCTGAGAACTTTCTTCGCCGCTTCTTGCCGGATCACATAGCGATCCAGGTAAGCCTTCACGTCCTTGGGTTTGTGTTCGAATTTGAACTCGGCCGCGGGAGGCGCCGGCGCATCCGGCGGCGGCTCCTGCTCCGAAGTTGCGGTCCGCGCCGTCTTCTGGGTCATGCGCTCAAAATGCTGCCGCATGAACTCCTGGACCTGGCGTTGAAACTCCTCCGGAGTCGGGGGTCCTGCCCAAACACGTGCATTCGTCATCAGGCGCATACCCTGAACCACGAAGCCTTGTTTGGCAACTCGCACGGATTGCACCCCACCCCTGGCGGTGCATCCCGATGTTGCCGGTGATGCAGGTAGGGCGCGTCCGTCCCGGCGCGCCGCCGGAGCATGATGTTTTGCATCCCGTGGGCGGCGGGCTGGGACAGGCCCGCCCTACCA
>VHDF01000019.1 GCA_016871495.1 Verrucomicrobiota bacterium
CCTCGAGCACCTCAGCCAGGCTGGAATGTCCGGCCTGAAACCGCTCGAGCAAGATTCGCAGTTCTTCGCGCGTCACGAGCGCCATCGTGTCAGGCGTCCCCCCTCGCGGTCACGCCGGAAAGTGCCGGGCGGGGTTTCCGGCAAGGATGCGGCATGGGTCGCACCGAGCAGTCGAGCCCCGATCAACAACACCCCTAGGCCTGGCAATTTCTTCATGGTGGCGGACCGAACTATGCCCCGCAAATTTCCGTGCGTCAAAAGCTGCCCGCGCCTAGTCTGCGCCCGTGCCTAAGGAATCCTTCGCCGGGCCCGGGGACCGTCCGCCCGCGCTGACGGTGGTCATTCCCGTCTTCAACGAGGAAGACAACATCGTGCCTTTGGCCCGGGAAGTTCTCCATGCTTTGGAGCCTACGGGTGTTTCATTCGAGATTCTGTTCGTGGACGACGCGAGCCGGGACGGCACGCCCAACGCCCTTCGCCAGGCGGGCGCGCTCGACGCGCGCGTGCGCTGGGTCCGCCATGCGGCGAATGCCGGTCAGAGCGCCGCGCTTTGGACAGGCCTCCGCGCCTCCTCGTCGCTTTGGGTGGCAACCTTGGATGGCGACGGCCAGAATGATCCGGCGGATTTGCCCGTCATGATGAAGCGGCTCGAGCCAGTGGACATGGTCTGCGGGCATCGGGTCACACGCCAGGATTCCTGGCTGCGCCGCTGCTCCAGCCGCATCGCCTTTGGCGCGCGCGCCTGGATCCTGGGTTCAAGTTTTCGCGATACAGGGTGTGCCTTGCGCGTTTTCAGGAGGTCATGCGTGGAGTCGCTGTTCCCCTTCAACGGCATTCATCGCTTCCTGCCCATCCTGGTCGCTCGAAGCGGCGGGCGGGTGGAAGAAGTGCCGGTCGGACATCGCCCGCGCGCCTTTGGAGTTTCGAAGTACGGAGTTTGGAATCGCCTCTGGCGCGGGCTTTTCGATTTGGCGGGCGTTGCATGGTATCTGAAACGACGCCTGCCGGAACAACCCCTCGACCCGGGTTAGTCTCGCCGCAAGGATTGAAGCTGCAGCGAAGCAAACGGGCCGCTCCGGTCCGGACGCCGCGCTCCTCCGCCGGACCGCGCCGTTCACGGCGCTTCCGCGTCGCCCAATCCCAACCCGCAGAATCCCACCCACCGTGCTGCCTGCCAACGGTGCCATCCTTCGCTCTCGCGCCAAAACAAACGCAACGAACGCGCCACCCGCGATTGCATACACACCCTGATGCGGCGTGAACGCCGCGCTCCGCAAAGCAAATTGTCCATGAACCGGATCACCATCGATCGAACCTTCGATCTATGAACCACGAGGTCATGCTCCGTTTCGTTGGCTTTGTCCTTCGCGCAAGAGGGACACGTTCGGAGCGCGGCTGTGCTGAAAGCCAGCCGCAGCGGGTGGTGGTTTCGACGCGGGAGGAACAATCGACGAGCCTATGCCAGCCAACGTTGCTGCGGCTGATCCTTCGGACACAGCCGCGCTCCTCCCGGACCGCGCCGTTCACGGCGCTTCCGCGTCGCCCAATCCCGACCCGCAGAATCCCACCCACCGCGCCGCCCGCCAAGGGAGCCATCGTTCTCCCTCGCACGAAACCAACCGCATCGAACGCGCCATGCCCGCTTGCACACACACCCTGATACGGCGTGAACGCCGCGCTCCGCCCCGGACCAACCTCAAAAGCGGTCTTCAACTCAAGACCGGTCCCTATTTCAGCGGACGCCGGCGGCCCGCGCTTTGATCCCAGGCCGGATCCAAGGCGGCGCGTTCCCATCCCTTGGGCAACGGACGTCCCAGGAATTCCCTGGGACCGGGGCGGACGCGGCTCATGAAGAAACTTCCGGGAAACTGCCGCAATCCGGAGCTGATTTCGACATCCGTAGGCAAGGGCTCCATCTCCACGCGAACCTCCTCGGCGTTGCGTCCGGCCCAAAGCTGGAACATGGGAAAGCCTTCCACGACCAAGCCACCTTCAAGCTTTCTCCATTTCGAGCGGCTCAAACTGTGCGCTCCATTTTCGATTGTCAGGACGAGCGCTCCGCCTTGAGGTTCCAGCGAGAGCATGATCGAAGTCACCGCTGATGTCACATGCCAGACCCATCAAACCGGCTGCAGGATCGGTTTGGGCGCGGAGTCTAAGCTTGGTTGAAGCCAGCGACATGGACACCGCGGCCAGGGTGGCAAGAGCGCATCGACGTTGCATAGGGCCGCCACTTTCCAGAACTGGTGGGAAATGTCGAGCCAGGCCCCGCGACATCAAAACCTCGTCGCACGCTGTCGTGGACCAAGATGATCGAGGATCACATCCGAATCAAAACTCTGGGCCTCCCCTTGCGGATCGAACGCGCCCATAGGATGGGGGTGTCGGGTGTGTGCAACTCGAGCATCAGGAGGGATCCCATACCAACCACCCGGGCAAGCCGCTCGAAAACGTGAGGATCAGTTTCGCGGAGTTGCTGCAGGGGGCTCGAAGCGAAAGACCGTTTCTCCGGTTCGCGCGTAGCCCAAGCGCTCCCTGGCCATCCGTTCGATGGTTCTCGGGTCTTTGCTGGCGGCCTCGATGGAAGACCTCAATCTCCGAGTCAACTCCTCTTCCTTCCGCAGTTCCCGGTCAATTTCCATGACCTTGGCGCGCAAACTTTGCTGCCGTTCGAACAACGGATAATACCACACCCCGACCCCAATGGCGCCCGCAATCACGAGGAGAAGGATGATCGCATGGGTCATCCTGTTCCAAATGCCAGGCTCAAAATTCATGCTGCGCAGGAAGGTCTCCGGCGTGGGGAACTAGGGCTGTGCATTCGCCGTGGCGTGTCTGGTCGCCGCTCGCTGCTTCCGGATTTCCTTCCGAATCTGATGCAATCCCCTGTAGCCCACGAGCTTCCGGTGCTTCTCGTCCCAGAGCCGAAAGGTCAGCGACTTCAAGCTCGAAAGCAAGGTGATGGGTTTGACCTGCTGGAACAAGGGGACGGATTCGTGACATCGCTCCAAATTGTAGTTCGGAATGCGGGGGCTCAGATGGTGAATGTGGTGGAAGCCGATATTCCCCGAGAACCACTGCAAGATCTTCGGAAGTTTGTAAAACGAGCTGCCCTGAAGGGCCGCCGCGGTGTAATCCCAATTCTCGGCCCTCTCCCAATACACATCCTCAAACTGATGCTGGACGTAGAACATCCAGATGCCGATGGCTCCCGCGGTCAAGGTCACGGTGATCTGGATCATCAGGTAATTGGCCCAACCGTAAATCAAGCCCAAAGCCAAAGCCAGGGCGGCTACCGCCAGATTGGTCAGCCACACGGAATGCCGCTCCCGATCCGGGGCATTGCGATTCGAGAATCGTTGATGAACGAGGAACAAAAACAGAGGCGCCAGCCCAAACAAAACGAGCGGATTTCGCGTAAAACGATACGCCATCTTCCGCCAGCGCGAAGATTCCATGTATTCCTGCACCGTCATCGTCCAGATGTCCCCGGTGCCTCTCCGATCCAAATCACCTGAAGTGGAATGATGGATGTTGTGCTCCCAACGCCAGTGAAAATAGGGCGTGAAGGTCAAGATTCCCAAGCATGACCCCAAGGCATCGTTTGCCTTGCGCGACTGAAAGAAGGAACCGTGGCCACAGTCATGGAAGAAGATGAAAATCCTCACCACTAACGCCCCCGCCAGCACCGCCAAAGGCAGTGCCAGCCAAGGAGATACCTGCACCGCAAAATACATCAACAACCACAGAAGGCCGTAAGGAACCGTCGTGTTCAGGACCTGCCACACGGCGCGGGGAATCGAGGACTTCTGAAACTTCACGACATCCTCTTTCCACCGGGTGGGAACCTGGCAAATGGTATTATTCATGATCAACAGTGCAAACCCGCATTCGGGCAACAAATCACACCCTCCCGCCCGCTCCACAAGCCTCAAAAGCCCTCGCAGAACAGTCGGTGCAGGCCGGACATCCAACCGCCGTAAACTCGCAGTTCGCTTCCGGCGGTGAATGGCATTTCGGAGAGCTTGGAGGAATTCCAGGCAGGATGCCAGCCCGAACGTTGAGGATGCTTGAAAATTTTCGGGCTCAATTCCGGGGCGTCGGCGGCAAGAAACGGCCGCTCTCAGGCCACGGAAACGAGATCGCGATCGCTTTGGGCAGCGCCCCACTCAAGGCGCACGGCCGTCGTCTCAAGCTCGACCGGGACTCTCTGGGCTACGCGATCAACCTCTGCCACTGATTGTCCCTCGCCTGACGCGCCGCTTTCAGAGCGCCACGGGCGACAAACTCCTTGTAATTGGCACCCGCAAGTTTGACTCCAGGCTCAGCATAACCTTCCTCGGCCAGCCGACGTTGAATTTCCTTGTCGAGAGATCGAATCCTGCTTCCGCCTCCCGTCAGCACAATGTTTTGCAACAGTTCCGCCACGCTGTCGGACGAAGCACGGCCAATCAAAACCTGCATCGATTCCAGAATTCGCTCCAGGAGCACCCCGCAAGCAAACTCAATTTGTTCGGTCACATCCAGTTTCCGCTTTTTTCCTCCCATCATGACCGTGGCCAGAGCCGGCGCCTCCGGCTTGCCCGCGAAAGAATGCTTCTCCTTCAACTCGCGCACCGCCATCGCCGAAAGCGAAAGATCCGGATAGGTTCTCTTGAGCGCTTCATACAACAGCGAGTCCACTTTGTCCCCTGCAAACGGAAAGCTGATCTGATCCTCACTCGTCGGGAAATAGCCCTGCACAAGGCAAATATCCGTCGTCCCCGCGCCGATATCCACAAACAGCGAATTCCGTACTGGATCCGCGTAGGTCGGATCCACCAATCGCCCTTCCTCCCGCCATCCCAGCGCCGCCAGGAAGGGTTCCGGCACCAGGATCACCCGATGGAAGAGCCCCTGCATGGCCTGGCGCACCCGTTCCCGGGCTTCTTCCCCGGCATTGGCCGGAATCCCGATCACCGCCCGAATCTCCACATTCCCTTCCACCCGGATCAACCCTCGCAAATGCCGCGCGAAATCCCGGGAAGCCTCCACGTCATGAATAATGCCATCCACCATCGGCTGCACCAACCGCAGATGCAGGCGGTGTTTCAACGCATCCTCCCCAAACAACACCTTCGCGTTCGCCGGCAGCAAGTCGTCCAGTAAACCCTCCCTCGCGTAACCCACCATGGTCGGAACCACGTGGTTCAACACCGGCTCGGTCATGCCGGCTGGACATCCAAACAGACAGGACTTGTTGGTGCCCCAATCCAGTCCCACCCAGAACGTGCAGGTCCTCGCCTCTTCCGGCATTTCAAGAATGGATACGGAGGATCCGCGGCGGATTTTCAAGTCGTCTTCCACGCTGTGGTGGCGTCCATTTTTGGCAGGAGGGGTCAGTGTCATCATAGGAATTGGGGGGTTGAGGTTGAAAGAAGGTTAAGCGGCGATAAGCCTGCGTTCGCCGCGCATCTCATCGCGTTCCGCGGAATTCAAGAAATCAATCATGCCTTCCACGTCGTCGAAGGGAATTCGCACAGGATCGTTCGGCTCGAAACTCGGTTCGGACTCGGCCGCCGCGATCGCAAAGGGAGTCAAGACCCCATTCGCCAGCGAACCTCGAATTTCTGCCACCAGCCGGTTGGAAAGTTCGGGGAGAATGTGCCGGGAGAACTGGCGCACCACGAGCGATTGTACCATCCATGCGTCGTCCACCCGCCTTTGCTCCTCCTTGAACATTTGTTCCAGTTTCGACCGCTTGACGCCCGGTTCCTGCCCGCTGAACTTCGTCCAGGTGGCAATACTTTGCCGCAAGTCTTGCTCCACGATGTGACGCGATTCCTGATGCTTGCCTTCGCGGTGCAAGACACACGCCTGCCGAAAGAGACTGACGACCCGCGACCAAGATTGATTCTCCAAAGTGGCTTCCATGAGTAAATCCGGAGTTGGCTGGTTCAGTGTCCGGACCTCAAGCACAGGCTGTGCCGGAAAATCAATCGTTGATGTTCAACGAGTTAGACGTGGTTACTTTCGGATCGTGGAGACCTATTTGCCGAGTCTCGGCAAATCATGCCCAGACCCCGGAGATCCTCCTGACGAAAGTGATCGTGTTCAAAGCCACGGTCCGGTAGTCTCCTCCACAAGCACTGATTGGTTATGACACAAACCCCTGTCAAAACACCCTTCTCCTTGCTCAGGACCCGCCGTCGATTCCTGCAAACGGCCTCCGTCGCCGCCTTCTCCGCGGCCTCTTGGAGCCGTGTTCGCGGAGCCAATGACCGAATCCGCGTCGGTTGTATTGGCGTCGGCCTGGTGGGACGCATCCACCTCCGGAATTTCCACGCCTCGCCAGGAGCCCAGGTTGCCGCCGTGTCCGAAGTGCACCAACCGCGTCTTGAAGCCGCCGCAGCGCTCGCGCCGGGATGCGCGCGTTATCCGGATTTCCGCCGATTACTCGACGATCGTTCGTTGGACGCCGTGATCATCAGCACCCCCGATCATTGGCATGCGCTCATGACCATGATGGCTTGCGCCGCGGGCAAAGACGTCTACGTGGAAAAGCCTTTGACGCTGTTCGTCCGCGAAGGCGAATGGATGAATCAAGTCGCCGGTCGCTTCAAGCGCGTCGTCCAAGTGGGCACACAACAACGTTCCGGGCCCCATTACCAGAAAGCCCGCGAGCTCGTTCGCTCCGGCCATCTCGGAAAGCTGGTCTCCGTTCAAATCAACTATTTTCGCAATGTCGCCCCCGGATTCGGCACCCCGGCGGACTCTTCCCCGCCCCCGGATCTTGATTGGGAACTGTTCCTCGGCCCGGCCCCCAAGCGCCCGTACAATCCCAACCGCGGCCTCTATCATTTTCGGTGGTTCTGGGATACCTCCGGCGGGCAAATGACCAACCTCGGCCAGCATTCCCTGGATGTGGTGCACTGGTTGGCCGGGGTCGACGGAGCCCGTGCAGTCACGAGTTCCGGCGGCCGCTTCTATCTCAAGGACAACTGTGAAGTGCCAGACACTCAGGACGCTTTGATCGAGTATCCGGACTTTCGCGCAGTCGTGCAATTCCGCGAATGCGCTGCTGGCGCTGGAGCCACCGGCATGGGCGGGGTCGAATTCCACGGCACCCGCGGCACCATGGTCCTGGGTCGGGACGGTTTTGAAATCACCGGTGATAAGAGGGAGAATCCCGTCAACATCGTCGCCCGCATCATTGGCGGACATCCCGTGGGAGGACCTCAGCCCGTTCCTGAGCCGGAGGGCGCGGCGACCCGCTGGACCGACCCTGTCCAAGACACCTCGGGCGATTGGAAAGATCAATACGTGCGGCACGCGCGTCATTTTCTCGATTGCATCCGTTCCCGCCAAACCCCCAACTCCGATTTGAAGAGCGGACACGAGATCGCGACCGTCTGTCACCTCGCCAACATTTCCCTCCGCACCGGACGAAAGATTCATTGGAACGCGAGCAAGCAGGACACCGTCGGCGATCGTGAAGCCTCCCGCATGCTTTTCCGGACGTACCGATCCCCGTGGGATCGCGAACTGCGCGCTCTTGGCATTCGGTTTTGACACCCCCACCGGACCCGCATCCATGCCGGCCCCCGTCATTCCCCATGCGCCGCGATCCGTGCGCCTTGGTCTTGGCATGCATTCCTTTGGCGAGCATTGGCGCGCCGCGAAAGACCGCCATCCCGCCGCTTCCTTTCACGACGCCCTCTCCTTCCTTCAGTATGCCCGGCGCGAAGGTGCGGACGGTGTTCAGGTAGCCTTGGGCTCACCCGATGCCAGTCTCGCCCGCGCCCTGCGCGCCGAACAGGACGAGCACGGCCTCTATCTTGAAGCGCAGACCCCGCTGCCCTTTTCAGAATCCGAGCTGCCCCGCTTTCGCCGCGATCTCGATTTCGCCGTGACGTGTGGAGCCCGAGTGGTTCGCACGGCCGCACTGAGTGGACGTCGCTACGAAACCTTTGCTTCGCTCGCGGACTACGAGCAATTCAAGGAGAGTTCCTGGCTGGCGCTTCAGCGGGCGGAACGGGAAGCGAAGAAAGCGGGGATTCTTCTCGCCATCGAGAACCACAAGGACTGGCTCGCGGACGAACTGGTTTCCTGGATATCCCAACTGGCCAGTGACCACGCCGGAGTTTGTGTGGATACCGGCAACAACATTGCCCTGCTGGAAGATCCCTACGAAGTCATCGATAAACTGGCGCCTTTTGCCACCTCCGTTCACCTCAAGGACATGGGGGTCAAAAAGAGCGGGGACGGATTCCTACTCTCCGAAGTTCCTCTGGGCGAGGGGACGCTGGATCTGGGCCGCGTGGCCGCGACTTTGTTGAAAGCCAATCCAAGACTGCGTTTGAATATCGAGATGATAACGCGGAATCCGCTTTCCGTGCCTTGCCTCCTCCCTCGCTACTGGGAGACCTTTCCCCGGCGTCCAGCCCGGGACTTGGCCCGTGCCCTCGGCGGGGTTGAACGTTGGCAGTCGAAGGAATCCCTGCCCTCGGTGGAAGGGCTTTCTTTCGAGGATCGGCTTCAATTTGAGGCTCGAAACGTTTCGCTTTGCCTCTCAAAAGGCCGCACCCTTTGGCGCGGCTAACTCGAATATCTCTGCCTTATGCTGCCTGGAATCAATCAATTCAAGTTGGACGGACGCGTCGCCCTCGTCACGGGGGGGTCCAAAGGTCTGGGTTTCGCCATGGCCTCAGGATTGGCTTCCGCGGGTGCCGATGTGATGATCGTGAGCCGCAATCTCTCCGAAGCCATGGCGGCCGCCAGCGAAATTCAACGCAACTATTCCCGGCGCGCTCTCGCGTTCGCCGCCGATGTCACTGACCCCGAGGAGGTCCGGGCCATGACGGACCGGACCCTCGAGGAAATGGGACGCCTGGATATCCTCATCAACAGCGCCGGCATCAATATTCGAGGCCCCATCGAGGACCTCACCCCCGAGCAATTCAACCAGGTCATGGCGGTCAATGTCACCGGCACCTGGCTCACCTGCCGGGAGGCGGTCCCTTATCTCAAACAATCACCGGCCGGCCGGATTATCAACATTTCCAGTGCTGTCGGACTGGTCGGACTGTCCGGAAGAACCCCCTACACCGCCAGCAAGGGCGCGGTCATTCAAATGACCCGGACGCTAGCTCTTGAACTCGCCGCCTCCGGTGTGACCGCCAACTCGATTTGTCCCGGACCCTTCTTGACGGACATGAACACCGCCATCGCCAATACCGAGGACGGCAAGCGTTTCGTGGTGGGCGCCACCGCGCTCAAGCGTTGGGCGCGTTTAGAAGAAATCCAGGGCGCCGCCATCTTCCTCGCCAGCGATGCCGCCAGCTACGTCACCGGCAGCGTTCTGACTGTGGACGGGGGGTGGACTGCGCAATAGGTGTTCTTAGATCCACCGGTCCATCCAATCTGCAAAGGACTCGCGTCGGCGCACGCGACGCAGCCCCGTCTCGTCGTGCCACCAAACGGGGGCCAGGCCGTGGGAAAATCGAGTTTCCCACGGCAAGTGATAAGCTCCCGCGTCCATCCAAACGAGCACGTCCCCCGGCCGCAAAGTTGCCGGGAGCGATTCTTGCCCCAATTTATCGAACGCCATGCAGGTGGGCCCGGAAACGATGGTTGGGAGAGTTCGCCCCGTCCGCCGTGGAAGACTCCACAAATCGTGCCTTTCCCAATTGGCCACCAGTGCGTGCAAGGTCTTGCCTCCATCGCAAAGGAGATGCCGCATGCCCCGGCGCTGCTTCCCATCCCGAATCGTCACGACCAGGACACCTGACCGCGCGGACGGAAACCGGCCGTGTTCCATCCACAATTCCTGCACCTGGGGAAACGCCCTCAACTCCTGATTCACCATCGAGGACCAGGATCGAAAATTGAACTTTCGGTCGAAGCGCCCGCCCTCGCGGGTATTGACGAAGGGCGGGGGAAATCCGCCCCCCAGGTCCACATAAACAGGACGCCATCCCAGTTCATCACAGAGCGCCGCCCCGCTTCGCAAGGCGTCCCGATACGCTTCGGGATTCGCGATGCTCGTTCGCAAATGAAAATGGATGCCTCCAAGCTCCAGGCCGTGCCGGCGCAGGAGCCGCGCCGCCCGACGCGCCTCGTCCAATCCCATCCCGAACTGGGTCGGCCAATCGGGCTGCTCCGGATCGTACTCCGGACCCAACAAGAGCCGCACCCCGACTCGCCAGCTCTGGCGCTTCGCTTGCGCTCCAAGCGCCTCAATTTCCCGAAGAGAATCGAAGTGAACCCGCTGCCCTTCCTCCGCCAGCGGACCCAGCCACCGGTGCTTCAAGGGACCGTTGACGAGGGTATGTTCCGTCTCGAATCCCGTCGCCCTCGCGAGGCGCAGTTCGAGTTCGCTGACAACTTCCGCGCCACCTCCCCAGGACTTCCACGCCTGCATGGCCTGCGGCAAGGGCTGGGTCTTACACGAGTACCAATGCCGCGCGGGAACGCTGAGGCGGCAGGAAAGGTTCTGCAACTCCGCCCATCCCTCGGCCAATGGCGCGCTCGAGAAGAGATAAAAAGGTGTGATCTCGGACTCCAGGACCTGGCGGATCAGAGGCCTCCAAAAGATCCGCCGTTGCTGGATATCGATGGAATCGCGTGACAAATTCATTCGGGTGCTGCGCGGACCAAGAGAACCTTCCGTTCGCACCTCAAATCAAGGTTCTTCGAAAAGAATGGCCACGCTCGGACACGCCCCGTACAATTCCGTTGCGATCGCTGCGGGGAGCGCGGAACGCCATGGGCTTTCACACCCGTTCCCGGGCGGGACCAGAACGTCGAGTGAAAACGCTTCAACTTTATCTGGTGCGGCAGGTGCTGGCGACACTCCTGCTCACCGTCGGCGTGTTCACCGGGGCCCTCCTCCTCGGCAACGTGCTCAAGGAAGTGCTGGCCATGCTCGTCAACGGCCAAGCCTCTCTGGCCGTTGTGGCCAAGGCCGTCGCTTTGCTGATTCCCTACGTGCTGGCCTACGCCCTGCCCATGGGCTTGTTGACGTCCATGCTCCTGGTCTTCGGGCGGCTCAGCGCGGATCAGGAACTCACCGCGGTCAAGGCCGGCGGCATCAGCCTGCTTAGCCTTGCCTCGCCTCTCATCCTCGGCGGTGCCGCGTTGAGCGTGCTGAGCGCGTGGGTAAACCTCGAACTCGCCCCAAAGTGCCGGGGCGCCTACAAGGACCTTTTCGAACAATTCGCGACCCGCAATCCAGGAGCCCTGATTCCGGAAGGACGCTTTGTTCGGGACATTCCCGGGCACCTCGTTTACGCCGGCAAGGTCCATGGCACCAATCTTTCCGACGTCCTTTTCTGCAAGTTCAAAGACGGTGAGAAGATACTCGATATCCGGGCGGAATCCGCCGTGATCCTTTACAATCCGGCGGCGCGCGAAGTTCGCTTCGAGTTCTCCAATGCCCAAGTCTTTCAGCGCATCGCCGACCTTCCCCAGCCGGATTCGGAAAATCCCGCCGACACCCACTCGACCCCGTCCACCGAGCCTCCGGCAGAAGGCGCGTTCACCGGCCCGCGCTGGCAGCCGGTCATGATCCCCGGCGTGTATGCCTCGGAGGAACCGATCCTGCTTCCCGAGAAATCAGGCCGAGGGCGGGAGCCCAAGATCAGCGAGCTTTCCTTCCAGGAGCTGATCCTCAAGCGGCGGGAACTCAGGCGGCTCGGCATTTCCGGGCTGACTCCGGTGGAAAAGAAGCTTCACTCTCAGATCGAAGTGCAAATGCACCGGCAAGCCGCTTACTCGTTCGCCTGTGTGGGCTTTACCCTCGTTGGGATCCCGCTGGGCATTCGCGTCCACCGGCGCGAAACGAGCGTCGGCGCCGCGCTCGCCGTCCTGCTCGTGCTGCTGTATTACGGACTCACCATCATCGGCCAATCGGTCCAGGATAAGAACGAACTGCTGGCCAAGGTGCTGCTCTGGACTCCCGACCTGCTTTTCCACTCCGCCGGAACTTTCATGCTCTGGCGTGCCAATCGCACGTCCTGAGCTCCCCCCTCTTTCCCAACGTATGCGATCAACACGGAAAACCTGGAACGAGAAGCTTCACCACAGCAAGGCGCACAAGGTGTGCCGCCTGGACCAAGCCTTTGCGGACCTTCCCGCCGGGTGCCAGATGCTGATTGCATCACCGCTGCTGGTGGATGCCTTTCTGCGCACCATCCCGCGCGGCAAATCGGTCAGCGTGCGCGAAATGCGAGCCTCCCTGGCGCGTGATCACAAGGCGGAGCACACGTGCCCGCTCACCACGGGCATTTTCCTCCGCATCGCGGCCGAAGCGGCCTGGGAACGCTTCCAAGCCGGAGAATCCCTCACCAAAGTCGCTCCCTTCTGGCGGGTCGTCGAACCCGGTTCCCCTCTCGCCAAGAAGCTCACCTGCGGCATGGAATTCATCAAACAGCAGCGGCGACTCGAAGGCATCGCCTGAATTCGAGCTTGTCCAATGGGCGCATGGGCAAATCGGCCACGGAATGGGCGATGCCCACGACGACGGAAGCCCGCTTTCAATCCCAAAGGGATGGTGTCCTCCAGCCCAAGGTTGCGAGGAACGAGCTATCCGGTGTATCCGCAAGTTGTCGGGGCGCGCCGTTCACGGCGCTTCCGCTCGGGCTAATCGGCCGCGGCGATCTCCTCCCGCTCCATGGCCCACCCTGGGTGGTGCCTTCGCCCTGGCAGCACCCTTGCCCGTTGAACTTGCCATACCCCTTTGAAGACACGCCTTGAAGCGGCGTGAACGCCGCGCCCCGGCGCTGCCGCGCGCATTACCGACAACCTGTGGATGCACGGCGAGCTACCTTGGTTCGCCGTTTAGAAATGAATTCAACAGCAACGCGTTTGTGGCTTTACGCCGCCAAACGGAAATAGGTTTTCGTCACAACCCCGTTGGGGTTGGTTTCCATTGGCGAACCGTGACCCAAGGTAGCTCGTTCCTCGCAACCTTGGGCTTCGGGACGGAATCCCGTTGGGATTCTTGAGGTGCTCGATATGTCTGTCCCTTAGTATTTTGTTACGTCACGCCTCAAGACCGCCTCGATGGCCGGCACCTGGACATCTTTAAAGCCCGCGATGAAAAACTTGATGCAGCACGACAACAACGCAAAATGAAACAACAACAATAAACCGCTCAGACTCCGTAACTCTCATACCCACATTTTCCAATTCACGCTGAACCAGGCCCAAGGCCCACTTTCCCCGCGAGGAACGAGTGGAGAGAGGAATGAGAAGAGAGGCAGCCCATCAAATCAGACCTCCTCTCCCCACCCCTCTCCTCCATCCGATGGAAGAGAGGGAGCTTGATGCAGCCTGGGCACGAAAAACTGAGGCGCCTTCGGGACTGGACAACACCCGGAGCCTGCGGCAAGTCTTTTGGGAACGATGCGGTCAGGAGCAGGCCGCCCAAGTTTCCCTTGGGAGCGCTCTTCGAGCTCGCCTTTCCGGGGCCGCCATTTCGGTTTGCGCCCGTAGCTCAGTTGGATAGAGCAACTGCCTTCTAAGCAGTAGGTCGCGCGTTCGATTCGCGCCGGGCGCGCCACGATCTCCATGCTCACCCTCGAACACCTCGCCAAACTCCTCCGCCGCCATCCTAACGCGCTCCACGCACCGGTCCGCAGTTTCTCAATCGGCCCGCGCTCCTTCGACTTCGACCGGCGCCCCGCGCTCATGGGAGTCATCAACCTCTCCCCCGACTCCTGGTACCGCGAAAGCGTTTGCCTTTCCGCCGAGGCGGCCATCCGCCGCGGACGCATTCTGTCCGCCCAGGGCGCCGATCTTATCGATCTCGGCGCCGAATCCACCCTGGCCCACGCCGCCCGCACGGACGAAGTCACGCAGATGGCCCGTTTGAGGAGCGTGATCGAAACGCTGGCCGCGGAGAAGATCCTGGTTTCGGTGGAAACTTACTCCATCGAAGTTGCCCGCCTGGCGCTTCAGGCCGGTGCGGCGGTGCTCAACTGGACCGGGAATGAAAGGGACGAAGACCTGTTCTCCCTCGCCGCCGGGTCGGGCGCCGCCGTCATCCTCTGCTTTGTCCAAGGCGCCAACCCGCGGGCGGTTGGAAATCTGAACCTCGTGTCCGATCCGGTGGGAGGGTTGCTTCGGCATTTTGAGCCGCGTGTCGACAAGGCCCGGTCCGCGGGGTTGCACCGGCTGTTCCTCGATCCCGGGCTCGGTTTTTACTACCGCAACTTGCAGGATAGCGTGGTGCGCATTCGCCACCAAATGCGGGTTTTCCTGGAGGCGTTTCGTCTCCGCGAATTGGGGTGCCCCCTTTGTCAGGCGCTGCCCCATGCGTTCGAGGTTTTTCAGGATGAAGTCCGCAGCGCGGAACCCTTTTTCGCCGTGCTGGCCGCGCTCGGTTCCACCCACTTGTTCCGCACCCACGAGATTCCCCGCACCCGTGCCGTGCTCGAAACCATGGGGCTCTATCTTCCGTCACAGGACGGACGAATCAAGGGCGCGGCTGCGGGAAAATCTGGTAGAGCAGGAAGTAAATCACGACGCCCGTGACCGAGACATACATCCAAATCGGCCAGGTGATGCGGGCGATCTTGCGGTGCTGGTCGAATCGCTCCTTCCATGCCTTCACCACGGTCACCAACACCAAAGGAACAATGACAATGGCGCCCACCAGATGGGTCAGAAGAATCGCCAGGTAGTAAGGTCGAAACCACGCGGGGTCGACGAACTTGGTGTGGGCCGCCCCGTGGACCCTCTGCATGCCGACGTGGTAGGTCACGTAACTCACGAGGAAGAGAGCGGACATCGTGAGCGCCCCGAGCATGCACCATCGATGCCGGACCCGGTCGCCTTTCTTGATGAACACGAATCCCGCGAGGAGGAAGACGCTCGCGAGCCCGTTCAGCAGGGCGTTGAGCGCGGGCATGTCCGTGAGTTGCATGGCATCCTATTCAAGGCGAGACCCGGACTCCTGGCGCAACCCCTCGATCAGGCGCATCAGACTCGATTCCGCCCCAGGCTCGAGTGTCTCCACGGTTCCTCGCACGTGTCCCTCACGATCCACCACGACCGAAATCGTGCTATGAATGAACAGATCCTCGGGACTCGACCGCTCGGATTCTTCCTTGTCCAGCGCGGTTAACCCCAGTCCTGCGATGGCGAGCTGGGACAGTTCCCGCTTCGTGCCCGTCAAAAACTCCCAGATGGAAGCGTGGGCGAAGGCTTTCTCGGCATAGCGGGAAAGGATCTCGGGCGTGTCGTATTCCGGATCGCTGGTCAGGCTGACGAGGCGCACGGATCCATCCTTCGGCAGACGGGATTGCAACTGCGTGAAGAACTGCGTCATGCGGGCACAGGGTCCTGGACACCGGGTGAAAATGATCTGCGCCACCCAGACACGTCCCTTCCAATGATCCAAATCCACCGCCGCGCCCAAGTGATTTGTGAGGGAAAACGAGGGGACCTGCTTGTAGACCGGCGGCGCCGCAGCCCGAGTTTCAAGCCCGTCCGCCGGCTTTCGTCGAGACATGACCGTCAAAAGAAAAATCACGACCGCCGCCAAGACCCCTCCGGTGGCCAGGATGACGAATGGAGACCTTCCTGACACGCTCACGGGGAGTAAGAGGTGATCATGACCAGCCTTCCAGGCCCGGAAGGGCGGAGGACTCACGGCCGAAGCCTATTCGAATCCGCCGGCGGCACCCGCCGAAGTCTTCGAATGTTCAGCCAGCCAGGCGTCAAACTTTTCCACGCTTACCACATCGAGAAATCCTTTCATCGAGTAGTGAGAGTTGCCGCACAATTGCGCGCAATTGATAAGATAACGCCCTTCTTTGGTGGGAACGAAATGGGTCGGAATGCTCATGCCGGGAATGGCGTCCTGCGTCACCCTCAACGGCAACACTTTGAAGGAGTGGATCACATCCATGGAGGTGATGTGTGCGATGACCGGCTTGTTCACGGGCACCGTGATCAGATTGATCGGAGGCACGACGTCGTCTTTGCCGTCAGGATCGTCCTTGACCAATCCGAGCGGATTGTCCGAGCTGACCAGGCGCTCGTCCTGCTTGCCGAACTTGCCGTCCTTGCCGGAATAACGCGAATTCCAGAGAAACTGCTGGGCCGTCACCCGAACCACCGTCGATTGACGCTCGTCCGGAAACTCGTCCGCCACCTTCGCCCACAGAGGCACCGCGAAACCAATCAGCAGGACCGCTTCCACCAGGGCGACGCCGACTTCCAGCCAGGTCGAAAAATGACTGCGCACTCCGACTGGATCAGCCTTGGGATTCCGGCTGCGGCGAAAACGGAAGAGCACGTAACAGAAGTAACCGGTCCAGCCGATGAACAGAACCAGCATGAGCCAGTGCACATAGATAATCAGCTTGTCCACGTCCTTGCCATGTTCGGAGGCCAGGATGGGCAGATGCAGCCATTTGCCGAGATCGATGAAGGAGAGCATGTTCAAGACTTGGATTCAGGAGTGTGTTCAGGCGACGGATTCGCTCGGAGGGCGGCGGCTTCGACTTCGGCTCCGCGGCGGGACAGAAAGACGAAAAAGGACGCGATCCCGGCCAGGACGCTCAGCACCACGACCAGCAAGACGGCAATTCCCCAGTTCATCCCCACCGCGAGCCTTGAGTCGGACTTGCCGAAGCAAGTGGCACAGGCCCAGAGGGCGGGGGATGCTGAAAGCCCCAGGCCCAGGCCGCAAAGCCATCCGCCGATTCGATGCCAGGATCTCATAAGTAACTAATGTGTTTCAGTTTCTTCAGCACGTACCGGCCATACACGAAAGTTCCGGCCGCGCAGCCCAGCGACACCGTGCCGCCGGCCAGCATCAACCATCCTCCCGCACCTTCCGCGTAACGGTAAAAAGCCCAACCCGCGCAGGTCACCCACATCACCACGACCGTGGAAACAAAGACGATATGAAGGGCTTTGAGGGACATGGCCGCAAGCGTTCTTGGAGGCTAAAAGACGGTGAACTTCGGCGCGTCGTTCATGGACCAGAGAGTCAGAACCATCATCCCTGCGAAAAAGAAGGCGGTCATCAGCAGGATGCCGTAGATCATCTTCTTCTCCCCGACCAAGTGCATGAAGTATCCGGCCACCAAGAACGCCTTCACCGACGCGATGAACAACGCCACCGCGACCGTCACGGCCACGCTGTCGAAGTGAACGGCGTACATCGCCACCGTGATCAGCGTTCCCACGAGCAGCGCCAGGAACACGCCGATGTACACCTTCAGATGCTTCTTGATGGCTTCCGGAGAATGAGAGTCGCCCATAACAGAAAGGAGGTTTTAAGACAAAATTACAGAAGATACAGCACGGGGAAGAGGAAGATCCAAACCAGATCGACGAAATGCCAAAACAAACCGGAGACCTCGACGCGATTCGCGTAACGCTCCGGATCCTTTTTCCACAAGGCCGCGCCCGGCCCCCAGATGTAGGCGATGACCAGTGCGCCCCCGATGACGTGCAAGGCGTGCAGCGCCGTCAGCGTGAAATAGATCGCGAAAAAGGTGCTATGGGCGGGAACAAACGCCGACAGCCGCTTGATGTTGGCGGTGTCGATTTTGACCGGTGGGGGATGCTTGACGAATCCCGGCGCCTTCGACTCTTCCGCCTGCTGCTTCGAAGGGACACGGTAATGAAAGGCGTCCGGGTGCAGCGTGATTTGGCTGAGGTTTTTCTGCTTCAGCGTGTGATGCGTCCAAAACATCGGGTTGCCCTCGAGATGCCCGGTCACGCTCTTGCCGTCCGTCGTCCAAACCTCGTAGTGCACGAATTTGTCGTGGTACTCGAATGCCTTGATGCAGACGAAGCCCAGCGCGCACAGAAGCGTGACGAGCTGGTATTTCCGGTAAGCCTTGAAATTCCCCATCTTCAACGAAGCCCACGCCAGGACCACGGTGATGCTCGAGGTGATGAGCACGGTGGTGTTGAACGTCCCGATTGGGATGTTCAGCAGACCGTGCGGCCAGGTGCCAGGATCCGCCCCGACCCGCAGGAGAATGTAAGAGGAGAAGAGGGCTCCGAAAAGCATGACTTCGGAAGCCAGAAAAAGCCAGATGCCCAGCTTGGCGTTGTACAAGCCCGTGTCCTCGCGGGCTTGGGAAGTATAGGGAATTTCCATGAAATTGAGGGATGCGATGATCGTTGCGGGAAGGCGGGCCTCAGGACTTCTGGTTCTGCATGATGAAATCCTTCGAGGCTCCCTCCACGCTGTAGTCATAGGGGCCGCGATAGACTTTCACGGGCTCGCTGAAATTGCCATGTGGAGGCGGCGTCGGCGTGGCCCATTCCAGGGTCGTTGCGTCCCAGGGATTGTCGTTCTCCACTTTCTTGCCTGATCTCAGGCTCGCAAAGAAATTGAAGATGAAAGGAATCTGCGCCAGCCCCAGCATCCAGGATCCGACCGAAATCCAGGAGTTCATTTCCACGTAAATGTCGGGCAACGCGATCACTCCCTCGTTGGCCTTCTGGCCGTAGGTCGCCCCGCCGTCCACCATGCGGCGACCGAGCCCCGCCATCCCTTGAGTGAACATGGGCATGAACACGACGTTCATGAACAAGAGCGAGAGGCCGAAATGAACCTTGCCCAGAAACTCGTTCATGTAACGCCCCGTGATCTTGGGGTACCAGTAATAAACACCGGCGAAGAGGCCGAAGATCGTGCCCGGCGCCACCACGTAATGGAAGTGCGCGATGACGTAATAGGTGTCGTGCAGGTGAATATCGCTGAAATTGAATCCCAAGGGCAAACCGGTCAGGCCGCCAATGCCGAACATGACCAGAAAAGCCAGCGAGAAGCACATCGGGGTGTTGAATCGAATGGAACCTCCCCATAAGGAGATAAAGAGACACGTCAAAATGATCACCGACGGGATCGAAATGATCATCGTCGTGGTCTGGAAGAAGGTGCTGATCTTCGTTCCCATCCCGGTGAGATACATGTGATGCGCCCACACGATGAAGGAGATGAATCCCACCGCGAGAACCGAATAGACGAGGGAACGGTAACCCCAGAGCGGGCGGCGGGTGTTGTTGGCGATGATCTCGGCCACAATGCCCATCGCCGGCAAAATCAGAACGTACACCTCGGGATGGCCCAGGAACCAAAATAAGTGCTGCCAAAGCAAGGGGCTGCCGCCGCCGCTGATGTCATAAGGCTTCCCTGAAATCATCAGGCCCGTGGGCAGGAAAAAGCTCGTCCCAAACACCTTGTCCATCAACTGCATCACGCCCGCCGCTTCGAGGGGAGGAAAGGCCAGCAGCAGAATGAACGCGGTGACGAACTGCGCCCAGGTGAAAAACGGCATGCGCATCCAGGTCATTCCCGGCGCTCTCAGCTGAATGATGGTCGCGACGAAATTCACCGCCCCCAACAACGACGACGTGATCAGCAGCACCATCCCGATGATCCAATAGGTCTGGCCTTGGGTCGGGATCACGGTCGCCAGCGGCGAGTAGGAGGTCCAGCCCGCTTGCGCCGCGCCGCCCGGGATGAAAAAGCTCACGAACATCACGATGCCACCGAGCAGGAAGCAATGGTAACTCGCCATGTTGACCCGGGGGAACGCCATGTCGGGGGCTCCGATCTGGAGCGGCACCACATAATTGCCGAACGCGGCAAAAGCCAGGGGCACGACCGCCAAGAACACCATGATGGTGCCATGCATGGCGCCAAAGGCATTGTAAAGATCGGGACTCATTTTCCCATCCTTGGCCGCGTCTCCCAAAAAATACTCGAGAATGGCTCCGAAAAAGGGAATCGCCTCGTCCGGCTTCGCCATTTGCCACCGCATGAGCATCATCAGGCTGAACCCAAAAAACATGAAGGCGAGGGCCGTCACGCCATACTGAATGCCAATCACCTTGTGATCGGTGGAAAAGACATAGCGTGTCCAGAAACTTTGGTGGCCATGGTCGTGGGCGTGCCCTTCGGCATGGTGCGAGTGTTTCTCGGTCGGATGCATGATCAATAGGCCTGAGTCGGGTCGGTTGAGCGCGAATCGCTCTTCGCGGCAATAAGTTTCACTGTCTTAGCGGCGCTGTTGCCGCACTGTCAATGCGAGACTGCCTCATTCTCACTTCACTTTATCGAAAACCATCAATCCCAGCAACAGCGGGAGATACAAAATGGAAACAAAAAACAACTGACGAGCCCGCTTCATCTCCATGCCCGCCGCAAACCGGATGGCCGAGATCAGGAAGATCCCGCCCAGCCCCACCGCTCCCACAAAATACCAGGCGCCAGAGAGCCCCAGCGCCACCGGAAACAGACTGATGAAGCACAGTCCGAGCGTGTGGCAAACCGCCTGCCGGCCCGTTCTCGATCCGTCCGTGTCCTCCACCGCCAGCATGCGAAATCCACCCCGGGCGTAATCCTCACGGTACAGCCAGGCGATGGCCAAAAAATGCGGCAATTGCCAAAAGAACAAAATGCCAAAAAGCGCCCAGCCACCCGGCGTGATTTCGTCCCGCACCGCCGTCCATCCCATCAACGGGGGCAAGGCGCCCGGAATCGCGCCGATCACCGTGTTCAACGTGGTGATACGCTTCAAAGGGGTATAAATGAAAAGGTAAGAGATCGAAGTCAGCGCTCCCAACAAAGAGGTCGTCCCATTAACGAAAAGAGCCAGGTAAACCACTCCGACCACGGAAAGCCCCGCTCCCGCCCAGGTGACAAAGGTGGCGGTCAGACGGCCCGATGGGAGCGGACGCGATTCCGTTCGCCGCATGCGGGCATCATCGTCTTTCTCCAAAAGCTGGTTCAACGCGGCGGCGCCACCCGCCAGCATCCCGGTGCCGAACAACACATGAAAAAGGAGGGCGTAATCGACGGGCCCCCGGAACGCGAGATAGGCGCCCACCAGCGTGGTCAGGAGGACCAGGGCGGTCAGTCGGGCCTTGAATAAGTCGGCAAACACCGCGCCCATCCCTTTTTCCAAGGGACGCGTTGTTTCCAAACTTTGCGCCGTCGCTTTCATCAATGGAACCGCAGCCTACGTCGTCGAGGCCTGGGCATGGCTCCAGACCGGTTCTTGAGGCCTCGCCCCGGAATTCGAGTTCTTGCGAGACTCCCGGTTCACCGCGAGCGCCATCGTGAACAGCACCGACCAAACCAGCGTCAGCGCTCCCACCACGACATGAGCGGTGGCGATGTCAGCGGCCTTGTTGCTCCAGACCGTCCAAGCACCCAGGCCCGCCTGCACCGAAACCAAAGCGGCCCCAGCCATGGACCAACGCCGCCAGGCGCAGGAAGCTTCTCGAAAAGCAAGGCCAACAACAACCACAACCAAGCCCACAATTGCAAGCGCCGTCAGTCGATGGATCATGTGCAGCAGAATCTGCCCACCCGTGATGGGGTGAAAATCCCGGACATCGACGCGGCTGTTGTTGATGAGTTCCAGGAATGCGGCATCGGTGGGAGGCCAAATCTTTCCATAGGCGAGTGGAAAATCCGGCACCGCCAGCCCCGCGTGCTGATGCCGCATGGATGCCCCCAACAATAATTGCGCGAAGATCACGATCGACAGCGTCAAGACCAAGCCGAACATTCGGGGATTCGTCGTTTCTCGAAGCGAAGCGTTCCGCCAAGCTTTCCATCGTCCGTTGAAAAGAACCGCGAGCACGGCGCTCAGGCAAAAGAACAGTTGGGCGAGCGCCGCATGCACGATGCCGAGACTGTCGATCATCATCACGACTCTGAGCCCCCCGAACAGGCCCTGGATAAGCACGAGCGCCAGGGCGGCCAGGGTCAGCCAGCGCAAGCTTCGAGGGGCCGCGTCGCATTGAGGCCACACGCGTCCCACGAAATAGGCCGCCACGCCGGTTGCGAGCAGGAAAATGACGTTGCCGAGGCTGATCGAACCCTTGAAGGCCGCCGCGGCTCCCAGCACCGCGCAAACGATGCCGAACCCGCGCAACCAGGGGCGACTCGCCTTCCCGTTCACCCAGAGTGCAAGCCACAAGGTCAGAAATCCAACCAAGGAGGCCCAGAGCCGGTGGGAATGTTCGTAAAGGATCCCGCCAACCCACTGGCTGACAGGAAAAGCGAACATGTTGTATCCATAGCTATTGGGCCAATCCGGCACCGCCATGCCGACCCCATGACTGGTCACCAATCCCCCGATGGCAATCAGAATCAAGGTCCCCAAGGCCAGAACCATGGAGAGCCGGCGCCAGCCGGGGGGGAATTCCGATGCGGAGTGCAAGGCCGGTTTTCGCTAAAGTTCTAAACGGAAACCGCTGCGGCCGAAGCCGCAGCGGCAACCTGGAAACGATTCGAAACGTGTCGAGTCTTCCTTACGGCTTGATGTCCAGGGTGAAATCCGCCTTCACGTTATCCGAAGCGACGGTGATTTCCTTGGTTTGATCAGCGCATTTGCGATGCACCACCGCCAGCGTGAACTTGCCGGGCGGAACGTTCTTGATCGTGAAGCTGCCGTCTTTTCCGGTCACGGCATAGAAAGAGTGATCGAGAATGCCAACATAGGCGAACATCCAGTTATGCACGTCACATTTGAAGCGCAGGAACACCTCGGGATGATCGAAGGTTTTGACGATGTCAGGACCCTTGGCGATTTGCGCCTGATTGGATTCCTTGTTCATCGACCCCGGACTGGGAGTGATGTGCACGTTGTGCAGAAGCGGATCGGAATTTTTGACGACCAGTTTTTGCTTCGTTTGCAATCCCATGACGTAGGGGATGTATTCGCAACCGACTTGATCCATGACGGCAGGCTGGGCGGGAGGGGCGAAGGTTTTCCCTTCCAAACCAGATTTCAAGTAGACGAACACGTCGCCGAGGGTGCCGCCGTCTCCGGTCACGAAGAACCGCGTGGTCGGCTTATTCGGGTTGGTCTTGCCGCACTGAGGATCCAGAGGCAACGGCCTTTCCGGAGGCGGTGTGCCCTTCAAAAGGATTTTCCCGGTGATATCCGCCGCATACCCGGCGTGGAGCGCAGCCGCCAGACCTGCGAGGATGCCAAGGCGGAGAGTCATTTTCATAGTCGAAGAATTGTCAGACACGTTCAAAGCTGAGTCAAATTATCAGCCGATATTTAGGGCAGCAAGCACTATGTGAAAGTTTTCACAAGCTCTTCTGTCCAGCATTTCGACGCCTGATTGGAGGAGACTATTCGTTGGAGAAGGAAGGCAGGGATCGGAGCGTTGCAACCATTTGCAAAGCCGTCATTGCCAATTCTTTACCTCGATTGAATCGAGGTGACAAGCATCGTGACTCAGCTTGGCTTGGGGTCTCGAAAAGATAAACTCCGTGAATGACCGCCTTACCCGTTTCTACCTGTAATTCGGCCAGAGCCGTAGTGACTCCACTGACAATGTGGTCGGCATGCTTCGTTTCCCCCTGCATCACGACTCCCAGACAAATCACCGCCTCCAAATCGAGATCGCTGGCACGAAGGAGTCTCGCCGCAGCGACCGGGATCTCGAATGCGCCTGGCACGCGAACCGTTCGCACCCGTTTCGCTTTCGATTTCTCCAGGATTCGTTCGGCCGCCCGCAGCATGCCGGAGACGTACTGATCGTTGTAGAGGGATCCAACAAGGCCAATCCTGGCGCCGCGAACGGCCCGAAAGTTCTGAGTCTTAAAGGGGCTCAACATACCGATTAAAGCCAATGTCCAAGCTTGCTTCGTTTTGTTGCTAAATATTTACGATTGTGTCGGTTAGGACTAATTCGAATGGGAACCTGCTCGACGATGGTCAATCCGTATCCTTGCAGGCCCACGAGCTTCTTAGGGTTGTTGGTCAGTAACTTGATGGACTTGACCCCTAAATCGCACAAGATCTGGGCTCCCAGTCCGTACTCGCGAAGATCCATGGGAAAACCCAGTTTGAGGTTCGCCTCCACGGTATCCATCCCGTTCTCTTGCAATTTGTAAGCCTTAATCTTTGGGGCCAATCCAATCCCGCGACCTTCCTGCCGCATATACACCACCACCCCTCGACCCGCCTCGGAAACTTGCCTCATGGCCTGCCATAATTGGGGTCCACAATCACACCGTTGAGACCCAAAAACATCCCCCGTCAGACATTCACTATGGACTCGGACAAGAACCGGTTCTTTCCCAGAAATATCGCCCTTAACCAGGGCTAAATGATGTTTTCCATCAGTTCGTGAAAGATAAAGATGGAGGTCAAATTCCCCATGCTCGGTGGGAAGGTTGATGGATTCGACCTTTTCGACCAATTTTTCGCTTTCCCTGCGAAATTTGATCAAGTCTTCGATTGAGCAAATACGCAGGCGATGGCGGTCAGCAAATTTGCGGAGTTCGGGCAGGCGCGCCATGGAGCCGTCGTCGCTCATGATCTCACAGATGACGCCGACGGGTCGAAACCCGGCCAATCGCGCAAGATCCACCGCCGCCTCGGTATGGCCCGCTCGCTGCAATACACCTCCTGGCTTGGCGCGAAGTGGAAAGACGTGCCCCGGCTGCACCAAATCTTCTGGAACCGCAGTGGGATTGGCCAGGACTTGAATGGTGCGAGCCCGATCCGCCGCGCTGATCCCTGTCGAAATGCCGCTTGCGGCATCCACACTGACTTGAAAATCGGTTTTAAAGGTCTCCCGGTTCTGAGTGACCATGCGTTCAATGCCGAGCTGGCGCAAGCGATCCTCCACGGTCGGAGCGCAAATCAATCCACGCCCGAATTTCGCCATGAAGTTAATGGAAGAAGCGGTGGCCTTTTCAGCAGCCATCACCAGGTCCCCCTCGTTCTCGCGATCTTCATCGTCCACAACGATCACCATCCTGCCGCGCCGCAGGTCCTGGACGACAGCTTCAATGGGGTCGAGCGGATGACGGGAAAGGCGTGCAGGCATGCTGGATGAATTGGGCGGGGGAGTGCGAGCCCGCGACCGAATTAATCACACACGACGGTACGGTTCAACCGCCGTCTCTGCACACCCCAAAAAACGTGCTGTGCATCCGCAAGTTGTGGATGCACCCAAACGTGGAGTTCGCGAGAATTCCGTTTTGCCTGTTCGAGTCCGGCGGTTTACATAAGGGGAGTCTCGTGCTCGTATTTCGAGCGCCACTTCGAAATCCATGAATGCTTTGCCCAGTCTTTGCCGGACGATCGCCACGCTGTTTTGCTGCCTTCCTTTACTAAGGACCCTCGCTGCTCCTGCCACCACCGCTTCAACCCCTGGCTTGATCAGATCCGAATCGATCGCTTCCCCTTTCCCGGTCCCTTTCAACCATGCATCAACTCTGGTGGAAACCAAGGAAGGGCTGCTCGCGGCCTGGGCGGGTGGACTTCAGGAACGAGCCACCGATGTCAGTATTTGGGTGTCGCGCTTTGAAAACAACGCTTGGTCCCGTCCCCAGGAAATCGCCGACGGACGCCAAATCGGACACGCCTGGCGTTATCCTTGTTGGAACCCGGTTCTTTTTCAATCCAAGTCCGGCCCGCTGACGCTGTACTACCGCGTCGGGCCGTCCCCTTCGGATTGGCGGACGCTTTACCTCACCTCGACCAACGGAGGGCTGACTTGGTCGGCGCCCAAATCCCTGGGCCGCGGGTTGGTGGGTCCGGTGCGCAACAAGCCCATTGAGCTTGAATCGGGAGTGTTGCTGGCGGGGGCGAGTCGCGAGGATTCCGGCTGGCGGGTGCATGTGGAGCGGTGGAAAAGTCCCAAGTCGTCCTGGAGCCCCACGCCTGAAATCAGCGGCGCGTTCGAGTTTGGCGCCATTCAACCCACGTTGCTCGCCCACCGTTCCGGACGCATCCAAATGCTTTGCCGCACCAAGTACGGCCGCGTGGTCGAATCATGGTCTGAAAACGAAGGCGTCAGCTGGAGCCGGCTCCGCCTCACTCCCTTGCCGAATCCTAATAGCGCGCTCGACGCGGTCATGCTGATCGAGGGTGCCGCTCTGCTCGTTTACAACCATTCGGCCACGGAGCGGAACGCCTTGAACATCGCTCTGTCGCAAGACGGAGCGACCTGGCAAGCCGCCCTGGTACTGGCGCGGGAACCCGGGCATGAATGCTCCTATCCCGCCGTGATCCAGACCAGTGACGGCTTGGTGCATGTCACCTACTCTTACGACCGGAAGGAGATTCGCCACGCCATTCTGGATCCCTGGCAGTGCAAGCTCCGGCCGATGCCCAATGGTGTCTGGCCGTGGTAAAAACCGATCTCGGATCGATCAAGGCTGGCGGGGAGGAGCAGGTCTGCGGCGTGCTGGATTTTCAGGGGGTGCGTTGGTCGATCCCTTGAAGGCCGAGCGCAACAGCCAATGCTTTCTCATGCCCTGCACGAATTCGTCCGCGTTCCGGACCGCGCTCGCGATGTCCGAGAGCAGGTTTGTATTGCTCCGGACCTGGACGTGCAGGTTGGAGGTGAGGCCGGAAAGTTGGTCGAGCGAAAGGAGGAGCGACGCGCTGAGGGTTCGCAATTCCGAGTCCGCGCTCGCCATGGTTTTTTCCGCCTGAGCCAGGACTTCGTTGGCATTGGTCAAGGCGCGATGGACTTCCGCCTGAACATTGGAGGGAATCAGCCATCGCCCCAGGGAACCCTCCGGGTCGCGTAATCGCGAGGTGATGGATTCGAGATGGCTCAGGGTCGGTTGGGCGGCGTCGGCTGTGGCTTCCAGTTTTCGCGTCAACTCGGTCAGGCGTTGGACTGCGAGTCGAGCATCATTGGTGAGGGCGAAAAGTCCGGGCAGTCCCGTTTCGACTTTGGACGCGACCTGGTCCAGGCGTTCTCCGAGCGCCGGTGATTCTTCCGGAAAGAGCGTGTAGCCTTTCGAATCGTGGGGATAGTCGATGTATTTCCCCTGGCCATCGGGAGAATACCAGTGGTTTTGGGTCCACACTTGCAGCACGCGGCCCTGCTTATCCTGTTTGAAACTGGCGTGGAGGTTCGTCGTTCCCGACGTTCCGCCCGGAACCAGCTCGAAGGATCGTTTCCCCAAAAAATCCGCGCTGAACACGCGCACTTTCGAATCGTTCCAAATGTAACCGATGTTCTCGCCTTGCACCACGAATTGCACGTAGACATTACCCACCGCACTAAACGGCTCCATGGCCTTGACCTCGGTGATTTCGCCGATCGGAAAACCGAACATCTTGACCGGATCCCCGACCTTGAATCCCTCCGCGTTCCTGAGGAAAGTGTGGCACTTGGCTTTGGGCAGGAACCAGCCTTTGCGAACCGCCGTGAAATAAAGGTAGTAGCCGAATCCTCCCGCCAGCAGCAGAAAGGCCAAAAAGACAAACAGCCCCACCGCACGTTCAACCCCGTGCATGCGCGTCCTCAGTTGGGGTGTCAAATCCCGATCAGGCATGGCCAATGCTCAAGCGCCGTTGTCCACCCTTCCCAGCCACTCTGGCAAGCCTGCGATGGTGGCCTGAAGCCGGACCTCCTCCGGGTTCACCTCTCTCCACTCGCCATCCTCGATCCAGGCCCAGCGATTGGCCCACTCCCGCAATGGGGCGGCTTCGGCACAGGCAACGACCATCGCCTGCGGTCCAAAGACCCGGGCCCAGTCGCCACGAACGAGCCGGTGCAGGCATTGCATCCACCAGCGACGGGACTGGGGGTCGAGGCCCGAGAGCGGATCGTCGAGCAACAGAACTTTGGGTCGAATCACCAAGGCGCGGGCCAGCGCCACGCGAAGGTGCAGGGAACGCTGCAATTCAGTCGGCCGCAGCGCACGCGCTTCCCAGAGCCCAAAATCTTGAAGCAAAGCTTCCAGAGCTCCCGCGTCCCACTGCGATTCCATGCCGTGATAGGCCAGTGCCGTGACGATGTTTTCCAGCACCGACATGTCTCGAAAAAGCCTCCCCGCCCGATCAAACACCAGTCCGGCGAAAGGTTCTCCTCCGGCCTTTTCCATGGGGGCGGGGATGAGAAGTCCCGACTTCATCGGAAGGAGTCCGGCCGCCGCCGCCAGGAGCGCCGATTTTCCAGAACCGGGAGAACCGCCGAGCAACCAGCAGTCGCCCGGATAGATTTCCCATTGCGATACCTTCAACCTGGAGCCCGGACGCTTCCCAGGTCCGGGGAAAACCGCCTGGTCGAACGTCAACAACGCCTTGATGGGTCCCGAATTCATCAGAGAAACACGTAGACCAGCAGGAATAAGGCGTCTCCGATCAAACACACCGCGATGCCCTGCACCACGGCGCGCGTGGTGGCTCCGGAAACCTCCTCCAGCTTGAGGGGACGCGCCAGCCCTTCATAGCAACTGGCCAGCGAAATCAAGCCGCCGAAGAAAAACGTCTTGATGCCCAGCAGGAAAAAATCTTCCCAACCCAGGGCGGCCATCAATTGACCGAAGTATTCCCGGGGACGCAGAGGCACATCCTGCAAAAAAGCGAAGAGGTATCCGCTGACCAGCGCGACGAGGACGAGATAAATGGTCAGACAGAAAATCGAAACGGCCAGGCCCATGACACGCGGCACCACCAGAAAATGAATGGGATCGATGCCGAGGGCCTCCAGAGCCTCGACTTCGCCCAGGGCTCTCAAGGTGCCCAACTCAATGACGGTCGAAGTTCCCACGCGGACCAGAACCAGCAGCGCCGCCGCCAAGGGGCCCAGTTCGCGCACGACGACGGCGGCCATGACCGTTCCCGCCAAATCCTGCGCCCCGATGCGGCTTAAAAGCGAGATGGTCTGGCCGATGATTACCAAACCCAAGGCCAATCCCACGAACGTGACCAAAGGCAGCAATCCCACACCGGCCTCGGCGATTTGTGCCCGAATGCGTGGGTGAATCACGGTCTTGGAGCGTCCGAGCTTGCGGGACATGACTCCGAGCGTGATCAGGGTAAACGCCAGCATCCCCCGCCAGCCTTCCAACGCGGCGAAAGAACCCCGGCCCAGTTTCCCAAAGAAAGAGCCAGAATCCTTTTCACCCACAGACATGTTGTCCAAACTCATTCCCTCGCTCCCGTCAATCCCTGGCGGCAATTCCAAACTCGAAGGGAAATCATCGTGCTGTTCCAGGAACACGCTCCAACCAGAGTCGCTCAGTCCGCCGGGTTCCCGGACGGAGGGTCATCCTTGGAGAGTTCCTTCAAGCTGGAAAGCGTCATCTCTTTGATCAATTCGAGAAAATCGGCCCGAGGAGCCCATCCCAATGTTTCTTTCGCCTTGCGCGCGTCGCCCACCAGCCAGAGCGGTTCGCCCTTTCGAAGAAATCTCGGATCCTGCCGCACGCGGGATTGCCAGTCGAGATCGACCGCCGCGAAAGCAGCCTGCACCACCTGGAGGACGGTGTGCGTTCGCCCCGTCGCAAATACGTAGTCCCCGGGCGTGTCCGCCTGCAAGGAGAGCCACATGCCTTGGACGTAATCCCGCGCGTCGCCCCAGTCGCGCTCGGCCTCGAGATCGCCCAGGGCCAGTTCCCGCTCGAGGCCGAGTTTGATGGCGGCCGCAGCCCGGCAGATCTTGCGCGTGACGAAATTCTCCCCGCGCCGGGGTGATTCGTGATTGTACATGATCCCATTGACCGCGAAGAGCCCGAAGCTGTGCCGGTAAATGGACACCATCTGGGTGGCGAACGCCTTGGCGCAACCGTACGGATTCACCGGCGCGAACGGCGTTTGCTCGTTCTGCGGGCTCGCGGCGGGACGCCCGAACACTTCGCTGGAGGACGCGTGAAACAGGCGCGGCGGGCTCGCAGCGTCCCGGATCATTTCGAGAAGTCGCAGCGTTCCCATGGCGGTCATTTCACAGGTGGACTCCGGAATCTCGAAGCTCAAGCCCACGTGGCTTTGCCCCGCCAAATGGTAGAGCTCATCCGGATTCGACCGTGCCAGGACGCGCCGGACCGTGGTGGGATCGTCCACGTCCGCGTAATGTAGGAAAAGCCGCTTTCCGTAAATCACGGGATCCGTGTAGAGATGTCTGAGGCGGGACCGTTCCAGGCTGCTGGTGCGGCGCACGAGTCCGTGGACTTCGTAGCCCTTGGCGAGGAGCCATTCGGCGAGATACGAGCCATCCTGCCCGGTGATGCCGGTGATGAGGGCTCGGCGCATCGCCATGGAAAGAAGCCGGCTAGCTGCGGACTTCGATGCGGCCCTCCTGGTGGTCGCGCAGGAGTTTGATGTCGGCGTCCACCATGAGCCGGGCGAGATCGTGGAAGCGCGTGCGTGGTTCCCAGCCCAGGCGGGCTTTGGCGCGTCCATAATCGCCGATGAGCAAATCGACTTCGGCCGGGCGATAGTAGCGCGGATCGATATCGACGTAGGCGCGCCAATCGAGACCCGCGTGGGAGAACGCGACTTCGAGAAATTCCCGGATGGAATGAGTCTCGTTCGTGGCGATGACGTAATCGTCGGGTGTTTCCTGCTGCAGCATCAGCCACATGGCTTCGACGTATTCCTTGGCGTAGCCCCAGTCCCGTTTCGCGTCCAGATTGCCGAGGTAGAGTTTTTTTTGCAGGCCGGCCTGGATGTGGGCGACGGCGCGCGTGATTTTGCGGGTGACGAAAGTTTCGCCCCGGCGCGGGGATTCATGGTTGAACAAGATCCCGTTGCTGGCGTGCATGCCGAACGATTCGCGGTAATTCACCG
Source organism: Verrucomicrobiota bacterium (assembly GCA_016871495.1). NCBI lineage: Bacteria > Pseudomonadati > Verrucomicrobiota > Verrucomicrobiota bacterium. The sequence goes on from VHDF01000019.1 coordinate 30,534, forward strand.
TGGCCCAAAACGCGAACACTTTGGCGCATCCGTAAGGACTGCGAGGGTAGAAAGGCGTGGTTTCCCGCTGAGGCACTTCCTGCACCTTGCCGAACATTTCGCTCGAGGAAGCTTGGTAGAAGCGCGCTTTGACTCCGGTTTCCCGCAACGCTTCGAGCAGCCTGAGCGCGCCCGTCGCCGTGACGTCGGCCGTGTATTCCGGGGTGTCGAAACTCACCCGCACGTGGCTTTGCGCCGCCAGATTGTAAACCTCCTCCGGATGAATCTGCCCGATGAGCCTGGCCAGGCCGCTGGCGTCCGCCAGATCACCGTAATGCAGAAACAAGCGCTTGTGAGGCGACTGCGGGTCCGAATAAATCGAGTTCAGACGTCCGGTGTTGAAGGTGCTGGCGCGGCGGATGATCCCATGCACCTCGTAGCCCTTCTCAAGCAAGAGTTCGGCGAGATAAGATCCATCCTGACCAGTGATGCCGGTGACGAGGGCCTTTTTGGGCATAAATGATTGACGCGCAGACCGTGGTGGAAAACCGGGTGCCCTGGCAAGTCCAGAAGCAGGTGATCCGCGACTCAATGAGTCATCGTGTACACGACGATGTTGATGCCCAAGGGATAGGCTTTCTTTTCCGAAAACTCCGTGAAATAGTAGGGATCCGTCGCTTCCTCTTCCCATCCATCGCCCAGGTCCGTGTTGTGACAGATCAGCATGACGACCCGCCCTTTGTCGTCCAGGATGCCCCGGTAATGCGGAGTCTGACCGTCCTCGACTTCCCAGGTGATGCCCGTGCCGCGGTTGCGCACCGCGAAACCCACATTCGGGATTTGCGGCTTCTCCTTCAACGTGAACACACAGTTGAAGATGGGGTGGCTCAAGGGCAGTTCCTGCGGTTCGCGGTCGGGAAAAATCTTCTTTACCGCCTCCTCGTAAAAGTGATCCCAGTGCGCCTCGCCCCAAAAATCGTCCACCATCAGAAATCCACCGGCCAACAGGTGCCGGCGTAGAATGGCAGCCTCGTCCTCATCCATGATGATGGCTGGCACGCCGCTCATCATCAGAAAGGGATGGTCGAACAAGGCGGGATCCGTGATCTCGATCACTTTGCCGTTGGGTTCCACCTGCATCGTCGTCAATTGATGCAGCCGCCAGGAGAGATTCAGGTCGGCGTCCGGGTAATCCGTCCACCACGCGTAGCTGCTGCTGTCGCGCATGGAACGGTATTTCACGCGGGCGAAGGTGAAGCAGGTCGCTTTGTAGTCCGCCGACAATTCCCATTGCGGAACATTGCCGCGATCGAGCTGGTCCAGAGCCGAGCGGCGGCGTCCGCCCCCCATGCGTTGCGCCATGACCGTTACGGCCAGCACAAAGACCAGGAAAACAGCCGTGGTTCTCAGCCTCGAACTCATGCAAAACATTGGTCTCGCGAGCCTCGCGGACTCGAGAGTGTGGTGGATGGCAGCCCGCGGCTTCAAGAACGGATCTCAGCAAGAATCTCGGATGGATGGAGAAACCAGGAATGGAACACACCGCGAACCACCCCAGCCAGGCGAAAACCATGGCCGGCTGCCTATTTCACTCACCCCCCATTGCCTTCGCCGCTCGGTGGCAATTCAATCTGGAAACGGCCATTGATCCGCGTCGATTGATCGTAAGATCTGGGCGACAAAGGCCTCTCTCAAGGGTCGTCTCTCCCACTGCGACCTTTCTCAGGCGATGGCCGTTCCGCCTGGAGATGAATCAGTGCGACGCCGGGCGTTTCCAGATCCAATTTCAGGCGAAGAGACCGCGAGGCCAGCCGGATCGCGGGCTCGGGACGGAATCCAGAACGGCCCTCGAGCTTTTCAATCCGAATCGAAGTTCGACCCTTCCACGGTGAACGAGCCATCTCCAGTTGGAATCGTTTGCGGCGGTCCGCGTAGTTGGCAACCAAGATCGTGGCGCCCAGGCCCTCGGAATCAACGCCGGATGCGATCGCGAGTTGACCCGGCACCGAACCGGCGGTCTGGCGTCGAGACGACGCCTCAAGCAGCATTCGAAATGCTTTCAAGGCGGCGTAATTGGCCTGGGGCACTCCGTGTTCGTTGAACAGGCCAAACCCTCCCAATTCCCCGTGAAAAAGTTGGGCAGGTAATTCCATTCGTTCAAATGACTTTCGGTGGCGGTGAATCCAAAGTCATCCAAAAGCCGTCGCAGGGCCCGGGCTTTCCTGGAATACTCGGAAGGATCCGCCGTGTAGCCGTGCCAGGAAAAGAAATCCAAGGGCAGCGATTGCTCCCGGCAAAAGGACAAAAATCGAATCACAAACGCGCTGGGCCGAAACACACCGTCCTTCCAATCCCCACTGTGCCCCACCGCGGGACCCCCGACCTTGAGATGAGGATAGCGCGTTTTAATCGCGCGCGCGGTGGCGCGGTAAAGCCGGAAGTAGTCCTCGTCCGTGCCAGTCCACATGGCTGGACGATTCTCCGGTTCGTTCCAGATTTCCCAATAGCGGATATTCCACCGGTGTCCACCGGCCCAGCCTTCGTTGTAGTGGCGGATGATGCCGAGACCGATGGCGGCCCATTGATCTGCATCCTTGGGCGGATGCACATGTTTCTTGGTCGGGTCATGCTCAATGCTCTCACCCAAGCGGTACACCATGTCCGCTCCCGTGCGCCTCACCGCCTCCAAATAGGCATCCGTGCGGGCGAAATCGTAATGGGCGGGAACCCGAGGGTCGGCCTCGAATCTCGGAAAAATCGTGTGGATATCCACGACGTCCGGATACGGCCAATGACAATCGTGCAGTCGGATGGAGGGAGGGCGCAGGTCGCGAATGGACTCGGTCAGGTCGATGAGTCCTCCCGGCGACAAGGGACCCTTGTTGAGTCCGTGCAAGGCGCGAAAGGTTCCAGCCGGGGAACCCAAATCCACGCGAAGTTCCTGCGCGGCGAGATCCGCGGTCAGGAAGAACGCGAGGGACAGCATTCCGCAGGCGAACAGGATCTTTTCAACGGCGGATGGCACGGATTTCACGGATGGACCGAGGATTGTTAGCATGGGGGTCGCTTCATTTGAAGTGTCGATCATCGGAAGAAAGTTCCAGCGCGTCCCAAGACCCATCCCGATGCGTGTGGACTCAAAATCAGCGGTCGAAAACTTCCTTGTCCGGTGATCAGGGCACCGACTTCCCGCTTTACAAGCGGCAGGCCCGACAGCACGTTCAACTTGATGAAAAAAATCCTCCTGGCGCTGGTGGTGTTGGCGGTCCTGGCGGTCGCCGGAGCGTTTTTGGCCGGCATTTTTTACTTCGGAGCGTTGATCAAGACCGGGGTGGAAGCGGTCGGCCCCGAAGTCACCAAAGTCGATGTCCAACTGGCGGGCGCAAACGTTTCCGCGCTGAGCGGCCAGGGCGAATTGAAAGGGCTGTTCATCGGCAACCCCCAGGGGTTCAAGACTCCCTCCGCCATCAAGGCGGAATCCACCGCGGTGTCCGTCGATGTGAGATCGCTTTGGTCGGACAGGATCGTGGTGAAATCCATCCGCCTTGAAGCGCCTGAAATCACCTTCGAGACGGATCTCAAGTCGAGCAACCTCGGCAAGCTGGTCGAAAATGTGCGGGCGTCGGTCAACGCTTTGACCGGCGGGGGCACGGGAGGGGGAACGTCCCAAGACGCGAGCGGCGGCTCCAGGAAAATTCAAGTCGATGCGTTTGTGTTGAAGGGCGCCAAAGTGAACGTCGCGGCCACGGTGCTCGGCGGGCAATCCCTTTCGCTAACCCTGCCCGATATCGAATTGAAAGGACTCGGATCCCAAGGGAATGGTTTGTCGGGCGCTGAATTCGTCAAGGAAGTGCTCACCGTGGTGAATCAGAAGACGGCGGAGGCGGCCATGGATGCCATTGCCCAATCGGGCAAAGCCGTGGTGGATACCGCTGTGAAACAGGCAAAAGACGCGCTGAAGAAGACCGGCGCCGAGGACGTGGGCAAAGCCGCCAAAGGCATTCTCGACAACTTCAAATCCAAGAAGTAGCCAGGGCTCAGCGGATCCATTTCACCGTTCGATCGTTGGCCGCGGCTGGGCCCGGTGTGGATCGCCCGTTCTGGACCCATCGTTGCAATTGCCGTTCGAGCGCGTTGGCCATTTCAGGATAGTCGGCGATTCGATTCCGGGATTCGCCCGGGTCGGACTCCAGATCGTAAAGCTGCTTCCGGGGCAATTGCTTTTCCGAGTCGGATCCGGGTTTTGGCTCGCTCCATCCCCCTGAACCGCCGCAGAGAAGCAGTTTCCAGCGTCCTTCCCGCACCCCGAACGATCCGTCGATGGAATGATGAATCAAATGGCCGCGCTTCGGTCCTTCCCGCTTCCCCCCGAGAAGGTCGGCAAAGCTGAAACTGTCCAAGGTCGAAGCGTGATCCCATTGGCCACCCACGAGATCGCGGAAGGTGGCGGAAAGATCCGTGAGGCACAGCGCTCGTTTGGAGCTCGAACCCGCCTTGACCCGCCCCGGCCATCTCGCGACAAACGGCACTCGATGGCCGCCTTCAAAGAGATCGGCCTTGTGTCCTCGAAACGGTCCCGAAGGTGAATGGCCCGTGCTCCTGAGCTTCGCCCAACCCGCGGCGGGCGAACATCCGTTGTCCGCGGTAAAGATGACCAAGGTCTCGTCCTCCATGCCGTTCCTTCTCAGCGCTTCCATCAGGCGTCCGATCGTGGCATCGGTCTGCAGGACGAAGTCGGCGTAGGGATTCAGGCCGGAGCGGCCTTTCCACTCGGGCGTGGGGAGAATCGGCGTGTGCGGGCTGGTTAAAGCAAGATAGAGAAAGAAAGGCGCGCGCGACACGGCGGCCCCGGCCTGACTGTCGATGAACTCCACCGCTTTTCTTTCCTGTCGCGGCAGAACTTCCTCGGCTTCGAAGCTCGAGGCTGCGGGTCCCTTGCGAATCCAGGTTTTGTCCACGCTCGGGATCTCCGACACACGATGATCAATGAGGTCCACATAGGGTGGCATATCGAGTGAAGCGCTGATGCCAAAGAAAGTGTGGAATCCAGCGGCAAGGGGTCCGCCCTCGAAAGGCTTTCGATAGTCCACTTTCCAACCGGTTGCGGCGGATTCGGATTGATCGAGGAACTGGGTGCCGGGATCTCGGGCCGGCCAGGAGAGGCCCAAGTGCCATTTTCCGATCATCGCGGTGCGATAGCCCTGGCTGGCGAGTGTGGACGCCAGGGTCGGCTGGCCGGGCGCCAGCAAGGGCGGGCTGAATCCAAGCAGCACGCCTTTCTCGAGCCGCGTTCTCCAAGCGTAGCGTCCGGTCAGGAGCCCGTAACGGGTCGGCGTGCAAACGCTCGAGGGAGAATGCGCGTCCAGGCAACGCAATCCCTCGCGGGCCAATCGATCCAGATGAGGCGTGGGAATTTTGGAATGCCGGTTGAAACACCCGACGTCGCCGTAGCCGAGATCGTCCGCCAGAATGAGAAGAATGTTGGGCCGTCGAGCCTTTGCATGTGCTGCCGTCTGGGCGGCAAAGGATCCGATGAAAAAGAAGAGCATCAGGCCGAGCCTCCACGCGAATGGGATCCGAAATGGGGATGGCCAGGCCGGGCGTCTCAACCGGGGACGAACGCGATGAGGGACGACCGGCAAGTCCATGGCAGCAATACTATTCCGGCAGCGGTTTGCCTTTGGTTTCCGGCGCCAACCAGATCACCGCCATGCCAAGGAGATACACCAGGGTGACGATGGCCCCGGCTTCCGCATAACTCCCGTTGAAACGCCGCACGAGTTCCCCCTGAAAGAGCGCGCCGCCCGCCGCGAAAATTCGGCCGAAGTTGTAGCACAATCCCTGTCCTGTCGCGCGCACGCGGGTGGGGAAGAGTTCGGGAAGATAAAGGGGAAACCAGCCGTAGAACGAGGCGGTGCATGCGCTGACCACGAACGCGCACGCCAGAAACGAGGACCCATAGGTGGAGATGGTGCGGAACATGAACGCGCACACGGCCAGCGAGGCCAGGCAAAGAAGGAAGTAAGCGGGGCGCCGTCCCAGTTTGGATCCCACGAACGGAGCAATGCTCGATCCCAGAATCGCGCCCAACGCCTGCAACATCTGGGTGTCCGCCTTGGCGGTGGGATTGGCAGCACCGGCCAATTGATCAGCCCACAATGGAATCCAGGTGACCGAGCCCCAGGTGCCGATGAGCGCGACGGAGGCAAACACGATGCCCAGCAAGGTGTGTCGGATCAACGCCGGCGAAAAAACCTCGGCGACCGGCGACGATGTTTCATGAGGTTTGACCGAGGCCTTCCATCGCTCGGATTCCGGAACGGTCAGGCGGATGAACAACACGAGCAGCGCCGGGAGCGCGCCGACGATGAACATCCACCGCCAGGAGTCCGGCGTCACCGGGAATTGTTTGGCGATGATGCCGGTCAGGAGGAATCCGCAATTGGCGGCGGCGCCGATCGCGCCGGCAAGGGCTGGACGCCATTTCTCGGGCCAGCATTCCATGACCAGGGCGACGCCGAGCGCCCATTCGCCGCCCATGCCCAGCGCGGCGAGAAAACGGACCACCGCCAAGTGCCAGGGCTCCTGGGCGAAGTATCCAAGCCCGGTAAACAGCGAATAGGCCAGAATGCTCAGCGACAGAGCGCGGACGCGTCCGATCTTGTCACCGAGCCAGCCGAAAACCACTCCACCCAGGGCCGCGCCGATCAAAAAGGCGGCGGTGATCTTGGCCATCCAGGGCCCCACCTGGGCGTCCCCGGCGTTGCCCAGCAGATTGAGCAGGGCAGGTCGGGCGATCACGGGGAAAAGGCCGATTTCGAATCCGTCGAACAGCCATCCCAAAAACGCGGCGACCAGAACCATCCATTGACTGCGGGTGAGCGTGGGGGAGGAGGCGGGTGTGGACATGGGAACAGGGCGAAGCTTGCCTTTCAACCGCGGGGAATCCAAGCCGGATTTCAGAGAACCTACGAAGCGTTCTCGCCTCTCCCCGTGGATCCGCAAGTGGTCGGGGGGCGCGGCGTTCACGCCGCTTCAAGGCGTGTCTTCGAAGGGGCAGGGAAAGTTCCACGGGCAAGGGTGCTGCCAGGGCGAAGGCATTCACCCAGGGCGGGCCATGGAACGGGAGGAGATCGCCGAGGCCGATGGGCGCGAGCGGAAGCGCCGTGAACGGCGCGCCCCGACAACTCGCGGAGGCACCGCGCCTTGCCCGGTTCATCCAGAGGTTGTCGGTGACCGGGTGTCGTGGTAACGCAGACAGCCCTGTCTGCTGTTTCGCAGGCTGCCCAGCCTGCGGGGCGACGAAGGGAACCAGGCGCGTGGAGATCATGAAAGGGCCTCGTTCTTCACCCGCCGGGCCGACGGGCCGTCGGCGATACGGCAGGCTGGGTAGCCTGCGCCACACGACAGACCACTTCGGGATGCACCGCGCCTCTCCGGCGCAACCCGAACTTGGTTTATCTTTTCGAGCCCGTGGGTTAGGCTTGCAGGTCTTCACTCCGAAGCGGGGTGGACTGTTGCATGGCGAAGGACTTCATCAAAATTGGCGGAGCGCGAGAACACAATCTCAAGAACCTCACCCTTTCGATTCCCCGCGACAAGCTGGTGGTTCTGACCGGCTTGAGCGGCTCGGGAAAATCGACTCTGGCTTTTGACACTCTCTTTGCCGAGGGCCAGCGCAAATATGTCGAGTCCCTTTCCGCCTACGCGCGCCAGTTCCTCGATCAACTGAAGAAGCCGGAGGTGGATTACATCGAGGGCTTGTCGCCCTCCATCGCCATCGAACAGCGCGGCGCGGCGGCGAATCCGCGATCCACCATCGCCACCACCACCGAAATCTACGACTACCTTCGCCTGCTGTTTGCCAGCATCGGACAGGCGCATTGTCCGGAAAGCGGACAGCCGATGTTCCAGCAGACGGGTTCGGACATCGTGGACGCGCTGCTCCAACTTCCGCCCCGCACGCGGCTCATGGTGCTGGCGCCGGTGGTGACGGGCCAGAAGGGCGAGTTTCGAGATGTCCTGGAGCGTCTCGCGCGCGAGGGTTTTGTCCGAGCCCGAATCGACGGGGTCGTCACTGAGATCGGGGGGGAGGTTCGGACGCGCCTTGATGCCAAAGCGACGCATACGATCGAGGCGGTGGTGGACCGGCTGGTGATCGATGACAAGATCCGTGTGCGGCTGGCGGATTCCGTGGAACTGGCGTTGCGATGGGGGGAGGGCCGCCTGGGCACGCTGCATCAAACGTCCGGCGTGGACGCGTCGGACACTTGGCACGAGCGTTCGTTTTCAAACCGGGCGGTGAGTCCGGTGACGGGCAAGACGTTTGAAAAGCCTGGCCCCAAACATTTCTCGTTCAATTCGCCCTTCGGCGCGTGTCCGGTGTGTCATGGACTCGGGCAGAAGCTGGTGTTCGAGCCGGACCTCATGGTGCCTGACCCGCACAAGTCGATCGAGCAAGGCGCAATCCTGCCGTGGAGGCGGGGCGGCAAGCGCATGATTGTTTATTACAAGGCCCTGTTGAAGGGGCTTGCCGAACACTACGGCGAGAGTCTCGAAGTTCCTTTCAAGGGACTGACCGAGGCCTTTCGCCATGTGCTCTTGTGGGGCAGTGGCGAGACGGAGATCCGATTTCAGTTCTGGCGTGCAGGCAAGTCGAGCGTGGTGCACAAATCGTTCGAAGGGGTTGTTCCGAATCTGGAGCGGCTCTACGTGGAGAGCGAAAGCGAATTCACGCGCAACCGTCTGAAGGCGTTCATGGCCCCGAGGCCTTGCGACGGGTGTGGAGGCCGCCGATTGCGGCCGGAAATGCTGGCGGTCACGCTGGGATCCGAGCGCGCACCCGAGCGGATCGTGCCCGGCCGCTCGATCATGGATGTTTGCGCCATGACCGTGGAGGAGGCGGCGCGCTTCTTTGCCGGTCTTTCACTCACGGAACTGCAAAGCAAGATCGCCTCGGAACCGCTCCACGAAATCGTGTCCCGTCTGAAATTCCTGCGCGAGGTTGGCCTGGGCTATCTCACCCTGGATCGAGAAAGCGGCACGTTGAGCGGAGGGGAGGCGCAACGGATTCGCCTCGCCACCCAGATCGGGGCCGGCCTGGTGGGGGTCCTCTACATCCTGGATGAACCCAGCATCGGATTGCATCAGCGGGACAATGACCGACTGCTGAAGACCCTGTTTCAACTGCGGGATCTGGGCAACAGCGTCATGGTGGTGGAGCATGACGAGGACACCATCCGGCACGCCGACTATGTGGTGGACCTCGGACCGGGCGCAGGCGTGCGAGGGGGGGAGATTGTCGCGGCGGGAACTCCGACCGAGATCATGGCCACGCGGGCGTCGCTGACGGGACAATACCTCTCCGGCGAACTGATGATTCCCGTGCCGCGCAAACGGGCCGCGCCCAGTGCCGAGAAGGGAACGTTGCGCGTCCGCGGCGCCTCGGAAAACAACCTCAAAAGCATCTCGGTCTCGATTCCCCTGGGGTTGATGACGTGCGTCACAGGCGTGAGCGGCTCCGGGAAGAGCACGCTGGTCGATGACATTGTGAGGAGGGCTTTGTTCCGGCATTTTCACGGCTCGAAGGAGCGTCCGGGGCGTCACGACTCCATCGAGGGGGCGGAGCATTTGGACAAGGTGGTGGTGATCGATCAAACTCCGATTGGGAGGACTCCGCGCAGCAATCCCGCCACCTACACCGGCATGTTCAATCATATCCGGGAGTTGTTTGCGAAGATTCCGGCCGCCAAAGTCCGGGGCTATGAAGCCAGCCGGTTCAGCTTCAACGTCAAGGGCGGGCGCTGCGAAAAATGCCAGGGGGACGGATCGCTGGAGATTGAGATGCATTTTCTGCCGCCGGTCTATGTCACCTGCGAGACTTGCCACGGGCGCCGCTACAACCGCGAGACGCTTGAAATCGCCTACAAGGGCCTGAATATCGCCGATGTGCTCATGCTGACCGTTGATGAAGCCGTCACGTTCTTCCGGGCCGTTCCTCAAATCTACGATCCTTGCTTAACCCTGTCGGAAGTCGGGTTGGGATATCTGGGGCTGGGCCAGTCGGCCACCACCTTGAGCGGCGGCGAGGCGCAACGTGTCAAGCTGGCGGCGGAGTTGAGCCGCAAGGCGACCGGCCGCACGCTGTACATTCTCGACGAACCGACCACCGGGCTGCATTTTCATGACGTGGCCAAATTGCTCGACGTGCTGGGTCGGCTCAAAGCCTCCGGCAACACTTTGCTCGTGATCGAACACAACCTCGACGTCATTAAGACCGCCGACTGGATCATCGACCTGGGTCCCGAAGGGGGCCACCTCGGCGGGGAAGTTGTGGCGCAAGGCACTCCCGAGCAGGTGTCCTCCTGCGAGCGGAGTCATACGGGCCGTTACCTGAAGCGGCTCCTGGAGCGAAACCTTCAACCCGCGCCGGCCGCTGCATGAAACGACTCGCCCCAAGGCCGGAGTTCTCGGGCGTTCCCGCCCTTGCCCATGGAGCTTGGAGGTGGATTCTGCTCGCTCTGGGGCTGGGCGTCCTGTGCGGGCCGGGGCAGGCCCAAGTGCTGCCCGAAGCGGAATTGTTCGATACGGCCGCGAGAGCCTTTCAGGACCGAAACTACGAGTACGCGGAGAAAACGTTTGGCGAATTCACCAAGCATTATCCCATGTCCACGCGCTGGTCCGAGGCCCTCGCTCGCCAGGGCCAGGCCCGGTTCGAATTGAAGCAATACACCGGCGTGGTCGAACTGCTCCAGGGAGGACTGTCCCTGGCCGGGCCAATCGCGGACGAGTACCATTACTGGATCGGGCAGGCGCAACTCTTGCGCGGGAATTTTTCGGAAGCCGCCTCGGCTTTCGCCAAGATTGTCCAGGGATTTCCCGGTTCGAGATGGCGTCTGGACGCGGCGTTTGGCGAATCGGTATCGCATTTTCGGCGCGGCGATCTGCGCAAGGCCGCGGACCTCATCACCACGCCCGGCAACGCGTTCCAACAACTGGCGGGCGGCAAAGCAGCGAGCGGCAGCGACGTCGTGTATCGCGGCTACCTGCTGGCGGCGGAAGCATTTCTGGGCACGTCCCGGGCGGAGTCGGCCCTGGAGGCGCTGTTGCGCATTGAGGCCGCCAAGGTCGTGCCCGAGCTCGCCTGGCAGCGGGAACACGCGGTGTTCCGGGCTCAACTCGCTTTGGCGCGCACCAACCTCGCCCTGCGCGCGGCCACGAACTTGGTGGAGACTTCGAAAAAGATCGCGGAGAAGTCCTACGCCGCCCGGTCCCACGCCGGGTGGGCCGCGCTCCTGGAAGCGACGGGGGATCTGGACGGCGCTTTTCTCGCGTTCACCAATAATCTGGCGCCCGGGCTCGTGGAAGAGCTTCGTCGGGACGCCTTGTTGCGCTTGACGTCGATCAAACGGAAGCAAGACCGCGAGGCGGAAATGGCTCAATACCTTGAATCGTTTCTGGGCCAAGCTCCGGACGACAAGCAGGCGGACCTGGCGAGAGTGCAATGGTCCGATCTCACGCTCGCGATGCACTGGCGATCCACGGAGGGAACGACCCTGCCATCCTCCAATGCCCCGGCGGCGGCCCTGGCAAAGGCGATTCCCTTGCTGGACAAAGTGGTGGCCGGTGGCACGAATGGTCCTTATCACGGCCAAGCCTTTTGGCTGCGAGGATGGTGCCGCTGGGTGCTTTCCGGGACCGGCACGGAAACGAATCTCACCCTGTCGGCGCTCGGAGACTTCGAGCAAGCCGCGAGCCTGCTCCCGGCGGGTGAAAACCAGGCGCTGGCTCGTTTCAAGGCGGGGGATTGCGCGCTGCTCCTGAGGCAGCACGCCCGAGCCGCCGGACATTACGCCGCGGTGGTGCAGGCTTGCGAGGGATCGCCCAAATTGAAGGAAGGGCTGATGCCGCAGGCTCTGTTTCAGCTCGCGGAGTCCTCGATCGGCGCCCGGGACCAGAACACCGCCATCCGCGCCATCGAACGTTTGTTCAGGGATTTTCCGGAGAAGGAATACGGCGGACGCGGCATGCTGCACGTCGGCCAGGCTCTGGCGAGAGAGGGGAAGCCGTCGGAGGGCCGCCGTTTGTTCGAACAGTTGGCGGAGGCCGCCCCGCAATCTCCGCTGATGCCGGAGGTGAAGCTGGCCATCGCTCGAACGCACGTGAAGGAATCGAACTGGAAGGAAGCCGCCGCGCACTACGATCGCTGGCTGGCGGCTTACACGAATCATGCCGCCGCCTCCGCAGTGTCGTTCGACCGGGCTTGGCTGACGGAACGCGCGGGTGACGACGTGAAGGCGGCCGTGTTTTTCGCCGAATTCGTCGAACGCTTCCCGCAGCACCCGGAGGCGCCACGCGCCTCATACTGGCTGGGCAACCACGAGTACAATCTGGGGGAGTTCGTCAAAGCAGAGACGCATTTCCAGAAGGCCGCCGGGGACACCAACGCGCCCTCCACTCTCCGATGGCAGGCGCGCCTGGCGGCGGGGCGGTCGGCGTTCGCGAGGTTGGGATACGACGAGGCCCGTGCGCATTTCGCAGCCATCGTCGATGATCCGAAGGCGAGCCCGGAGGAAGCGGCGGAAGCATTGTTCGCGCTGGGCGACACGTTTCGCGCCCAACCGGCCGCGGAAGCCGGGAAGCCGTTGGAACGGTTCGCGGAAGCCATCAAGGCGTTCAATCGAGTCGCCCAGGCCTTTCCCACCAACGTCCTGGCGCCCGTGGCGTGGGCTAAAATTGGCGATTGCCACGTGCAGCTCGCGTCGCTCGATCCGGCGCGATACGAGCAGGCGGCTCAAGCCTACACCAACGCACTCACTCATCCGCTGGCCGATCTCATGGCGCGCGGAGAAGCCGAATACGGCCTGGGTTTGGTACGCGAGAAAACCGGCCAGCTCGATCTCGCCCTGGAGCATTATTCCAACATTCTCTACGGAAAGAATCTGGGGCCGAACGAAGTTCCCGATCCGGTGACGCTTGAACAAGCGGGCTACGGCGCCGCGAGGGTGGCGGAACTGCAGAGAAAACCCGAGCTCGTCACCGGCATCTATCAGCGCTTGATCAAAGAACTGCCCGAAATCGCGGGCGCGCTCAAAGCCCGCATGGACAAGGCGATGGAACGAATCTCCGGAATTCCCAGAGCCGCGGCGGCCAATTAGTCAGCCCCCCGCGGAAGGGGACTGGGTCAGAGCCCAGGCGACCACGGACGATGCGGACCGCTCAAACGCCTGCGCCCCCGAAGGCCGTTTTCATTTCTGCCAACCAGCGGGGAACCGCCTGGAACGGGTCTTCTCTGGATTCATACTCCAACGCGACGAATCCCTGATAACGCGCGTCACGGAGGATCCTGGCCACGCGAGACAGGTCCGTCCGCTCCGCTTTCCCGCCGCGCGCGCGCAGTTCGCCTTTCAACTGAACATTCACCGCGTAAGGCGCCACCCGGGCGAGGTCGGCGTAGGGATCCGCCGTGTGGAAATTCCCCGTGTCCAGGTTCACACCAACCCAGGGAGATCGCGTGGCACGCACCATTTCGACCAAATCCTTCGCCTCGGCAACGATGCCGCCGTGGTTCTCAACTCCCAGCCAGATTCCCTTCCGGCCCGCGTAATCTCCAGCCTCCTCCAGCGCGGCGATGCAGTTTCGCTTCGCCTCGTCAGCCTTCAAGCCCTGGGGCACGGACCCGGCGAAGACGCGAATATGGGGTGCCCCCAGAATGGCGGCGTAATCCACCCACTGCTTCACCAACCGCATTTCCTCATCGCGCTTCGCACCCGGGCCGTGGGTGAACGTGTTGCCGACGGCGGTGCCGCTGATGACGATGCCCCGCAGAAACGCGTGCGCCTTGACCCGCAACAGGAAAGCGACGTCCACCTCTTTGGGAAAATAATAACTGGTGAGTTCCGCCCCCACACAGCCGTGCGCGGCGCAGAAATCGAGAAACTGGAACAAGTTCAACTGGCCCGCTTGCAGTTGATCACGGAACGAATACGCGGCGAGGCTCAGGAGCAGGCGGGGCGGTCCCTGCCGTTGAAAAGGCTCCACCGCATTCAGGGCTCCGCGCAGGGCCGGCGCCATCGCCACAGCGGACGTCCCCCAAGCCAGTCGATCGAGAAAACGCCGGCGGGAATGGTGGAGACCAATCGATCCGTCAACCGCCGAATCCAACTCGCGGGGACAACCTGTAGGGTGGTTCATGGGGGAAAACTGATGGAACCGCGGGAAAACGTCCAGTGCGCAACGGGCACCGGGAAGTATGCCCGCCGACGAGAACCATCGAACCCGATGCGTCATCCTCCGATGCAGCTCATGGTCCGCTCCGGTTGGACAAAATCCGGTTCGCCGATGTGATGGCGGTCCTCTTTCAACCCGGTAATCCGGGCCAATTCCGCGCCTAACTCAGGGTCCCCGTTGGCGCGCTCACCTCGCAGCCAGGGGCGCAGATCGTGTTCCCCAAGGGAAAAGAGGCAGGTTCGGATCTTGCCATCCGCGGTCAAACGCAGCCGGTTGCAATGCCCGCAGAAAGGTTCGCTCACCGGCGCGATCAACCCGATCTCCCCGCCCGACGCGCCCTGGAGTTGCCAGCGGCGCGCCGTTTCCGCGGGATGCGCGGGAGGAACAGGAATGAGCGTGAGGGCAGCGCTCAATCGGTCCAAGATCTCCCGCGCGGGCACGACCATCTCTTTCAGCCAGGCCCGGCTGGAGTCGAGCGGCATGAACTCGATGAAGCGCATGTGCAATCCTTGGCCGGCGGCGAAGCGTGCCAGGTCCTCCACCTCGTGGTCGTTCATGCCCCGGATGATCACCGCGTTCACCTTGACGGGTGAGTAGCCCTCCGTTTTCGCAACGGCGATGGCATCCAGCACCTCATGCAGTCCGTCCCGCCCGGTCAGTTTCCGAAAGTTGTCGCGATCCAGGGAATCCAGGCTGAAGCTCACCCGGGTCAAACCCGCTTCGCGGAGCGAACGCGCCTGGCTGGCGAAAAGAAAACCGTTCGTCGTCATCGCCAAATCCTCCACTCCGGAAAGCCCCGCCAGCCGCCGAATCAAATCCGGCAAATCACGGCGCAGCAGCGGCTCACCCCCGGTCACACGCAGCTTTTGAATCCCAAGCCGGACGGCACTCCGCGCCACCCGCTCGATCTCCTCGAAAGTCAGCAATTCGGACTTTGGCTTCCATGCCCGGGGAATCGGCCTCAGCGGATGCGGATTCTTCAACGGGTTGTACTTGGAACGATAGAAGTTGGCGGCCTCCTCCGTCTCGGGCAGGCAATAAAGGCAGCGGAAATTACAGCGATCCGTGACGCTGATGCGCAGGTCGCGCATGACCCGCCCGTAGCTGTCTTCGAGCCGCGTGGGCGGAACGGTCATGATCAAGGCCTGGGCGCCGGGGCCGTGGGCGGCACGACCGCGGGAGGATTCGCGGGGGCGGGCACCGGCGCCGACTTCGCGTTGGGCGAACGGATCTCGACGTTGAGATCCGCGCGATTGGTGGACGGGGTCGCAGGTTTGCGGAAGGCGTTGACCATGCGTTCACCCGCTTTCATCTGATGGCCGTAAAGGCCGCGCCGGATCCAATCGAGCCGTTGAGCGATCGCCAGTTCATCCTTCAACTTCCGCACTTGCTCCTTCAACACCGCCAAATCGTTGAACTGCCGCTCGAGCTCCGCCTTCTCCGCGCGCAATCGTTGGAGCTCCTTCAGCAGGAATGATTTTTCACCTTCGGCACCGGCCAGCTTGGTCTCGGTCTCCTTGATCTTGCCCTCGAGATCACCGATCGCGGACTTGAGCTGCTCGGCCTGCTTGTCGAGCGAGCTGTTCTGAGATTCAAGCTCCGCGATGCGGGCGTTGCGGCGCGCCACCTCGTGCTGCGTCAATTCGAGCGATTCCTTGGTCTGGCTCAGGGTGAGACTGAGGGACGCCAATTGATTCGAGATTTGCTGGGATTGAACCGCCAGTTGGCTGTTCTCGGCGGACTTGGATTCGATCTCCTGAACCTTCTTGACCAAGTTGGTTTCCAGAGCGGCGTTCACTTTCTCCTGTTCGGTCAACTTGGCGCTGGTTTTCGAGAGATCATTCGACAGCACGGTCAGGCTGGCCTCGCTCGATTGCAGCACCGAGACCGTTTCCTTCTTTTGCCGGAGCCAAAGCAGCGCCAGCACAACGATGGCCGCCAATTGAGCCAGAATTAATATTTTCAGCTTCATGTTGGATCAAGATGCTAGCCGCGATCGCGTTTGGCAAGCCGGGCGCTTCACCGTCACGCCTGGAATCGCCCCGCCGCGCGGCGGGTCAGGAGTTCGACGGCACGGCGAGGCCCGGGATTCAACCTCGCATCGCCGTCAATCCGGCAGGTCAGGGCTGATCTGAGGGTCCACATCGAAAAACCGAAGCGGCAAAGCGCGCTTCAACTCGCGCCAGATCATCAAGGCCAATTCCCGCGCGTGGTAATCCCCCCACATCGAGCTTTCGCCGTTGGGAACCTTCTGGCCTGGCGCGATGTAGTCCCAGCCGTTGGGACGGTGATACACCGAGTGCAGGATCAACCCCTGATGCCGCGGCGACCTCGAAAGATACGGATCGGAGAACAACGTCCGGGCCACCGTCCATCCCGCTTGGCGATACGTGCGCGACGCGGGGCGACGCCCCCTTCGGTCCAACAATCCGCCCAGCCTTAACAGCCCCTGCGCGGCGATGGCGGCAGCCGAGCTGTCGAAAGGTTCCCAGGGATTGGACGGATTGGACCGCTTCCCCGCGTAAGAACCCATCTTTGAAAGTTGCGGCGCACCATCGTCCCAGACCGGAATGCCATCGGCGCAGGCGAGGTCGAGATAACGACGCGCCGTGGCTTCAGCGCACTCCACGAAAAGCGCTCGGACCGCCTTGGCCGAAGCCTCGGGCAGTCCGGCCAATTCCGCCTCGATTGCTCCATCCGGCAAGGAGTCCAGAAACTCCGCCTGTTCCGCGAAACCCAGGATGGCCCAAGCCAGGCCCCGGGTCCAAGTGCTGAAAGGCGAGTAACCTTGCTGAGTGCTGGGACACCGATAGCGCCCGTCGTTGAGATTGAACAAGCTTTCGTGGGCCGTGCGTCCACGCACGTCGAAAGCATCCCGGCCCTTCCCGAAGTACAAGGCGTAAGTGGCCGTCGTGCGCGCATGTTCAATCATCCGCCTCAGCAGGGAAATCGAGCGGTCGTTCTCGCCCATCAACCGATGCCCAAGCTGGTGCGCCAACGCCAGCGATCGCAAGGACCGCATCGTATCGATGAACAGAGAGTGGGGACCATTGAAGGAGTAAATATAACCCTCGCCATTCGCGATCGTGGTCCAACGCGCGGCTTGAACCGCTCCGGACACCTTCAACGCCATTTCGTAAAACGCCTGTTCATGCTCGCAAAACGGGAGCCTTCCTTCACGCATCAGACGCCGCAAATGGCCGTAAGTGCTGACGTTATTGAATCCGTGATCATGCACGCCAACGTGGGAGACGTGCGGCGCCATCCGTTCGAACGTCCCGCGCCGTCCAATCTCAAGGAAACGCTCGTCTCCGGTCGCGTCGAACTGGATCAAGGCCGAGCCGTATTGAAAGCCCTGCGTCCACTCCGTCCATCCGCGCGTCGTGTAGCGCCCGCGCACCGTGAACACCGGCGTGCCACGCGAAGCATCCCAGCCTTTTTCCAGCGCCAGGATTTTGGCGGCGGACAGCTCGAAAAACGTTTCCAGGGAGGCGCGGAGGACGGAGGGCGTGAGCCGATAATCAATCGCGATGGGCATGACGAACTCTTCGAGAGGATCCCGCCGGATCGCAATCCCGAAATGCGAGAAGAAGGGCCGGGGCGCAGCGTTCACGCCGCTTCAGGGCGTGTCCTCAACGGGGCATGGCACTTTCAACGGGCAAGGGTCATCCCAGGGCGAAGGCATCCACCCAGGGGCGGGACATGGAGCGGGAGGAGATCGCCGCGGCGGATGGGCACGAGCGGAAGCGCCGTGAACGGCGCGCCCCGAAAAGCTGTGGATGCACAGCCGGCGTTCCGGTGCATCCACAGTTTGTCGGTGACCGGGTTGTCTTGGTCACGCCGACAGCCCTGTCTGCTGTTTCGCAGGCTGGGCAGCCTGCGCCACCCAATAGACCACTTCGGGCTGCACCCCCGGCATCGCCGTGTATCCCGATGTTGTTGGTAGGGCGGGCCTGTCCCAGCCCGCCGCCCACGGGATGCAAAACATCATGCTCCGGCGGCGCGCCGGGACGGACGCGCCCTACCTGCATCACCGGCAACATCGGGCTGCACCCCCGGCATTTGGGAAACCTCATTTTCGCGTTCTCTTTTGCCCCCCGATCGCTCATAATGCCTGAATCCATGCCAACCGCCCCGGCCATTCGAATTCGCGATCGAAGAACGCCGAGCCTGACCGGGGCGGGCCGGGTCGTCCTCTTCGTCGTTCTTGCTCTCGCCTCCCTTTCCCTGACCGCTGCCGCACGCTCGAGTTCCGGCCCCGCCTTGCTGCAACAGTATTGCTTCGACTGCCACGCGGATGGCGCCCGCAAAGGCGAGGTCGAGCTGGACGCGTGGCTCAAAGCCTCCCCAAGCGCTGAATCCGCCGCCCACTGGCAAAAGGCCTGGAAAATCACGCGTCACGAGTTCATGCCGCCCGCCGGCCGGGCCCAGCCAAGCCCCGAGGAACGCGAGTCCATCGTCCGCTGGATCGCCTCTGAAAAGCTGGGAGTCGATTTTGAACGGCCCGATCCCGGACGTGTCACGCTGCGTCGTTTGAACCGCCTCGAATACGAGTTCTCCATCCAGGACCTCTTCGGCGCCGACCTCGCGTCCGAGTCGAGTTTCAGCAGCGACGTCTCCAACGCCAGCACCACGCGGCAGCGGTTGCGCGACCGTCTGCCGCCGGATGAAACGGCGCACGGTTTCGATAACATCGGGGATTTCCTGACTCTGCCTCCCGCCCTGCTGGACCGCTATTTCGAGATCGCCGAGGATGTCGTTTCCCGCGTGGTTTCCCTCGACGGTCCGCGCCCGCCCGAGCAAAAATTCCAGCCGGGCGACTTTGCCAAGGCGGCGAGTTCCACCGAAAAAGTCCATGCCCAAACGCTCTCCGTCGAGACGCATCACGCCGGCTCGTACCGCGTTGAAATTCAATTCACCGTCGGAGGCTGGCAGGAGTATGGTGGCGCTTACGATATGGCGGTCCGGATGAGCGAGACGGTGTTGGGCCAGGATCGCATCGACATCGGCGGATACAAGACCCACCGTTACGCCACCAACCTCCATCTATCCGCCGGCCGCCACACCATCCTTTTGTCCACCGAACCCAAGGTTCCGGATTTCAAAGGTGCGCTGAAGGCCCTCGCACTGCGGCCCGCGGCGAGGCTGGTCGGACCGCTCGAGCAACGCCACCTCACCTACCCCGAGCCTCATCAGCGGGTGTTCTTCAAGGGCGAGCCTCCCCGGGAAACACGGAAACGCCGGGCCTACGCGCGAGACATTCTTGAGCGTGCCGCTTCGCGCGCCTTTCGGCGGCCTGTGGAAACCGCCACGCTCGATGGCTTGGTTTCCGTCGCCCTCCAGGAACCTCATTTCGAAAGAGGCATCGCGCATGGCCTCATCGCCATTCTCACGTCACCGCAATTCCTCTTCCGATCCGAGACCCAACCGCGACCCAATGATCCTTCGACCGTGCATGCGCTGGACGACTACGCCCTGGCCTCGCGGCTTTCGTATTTGCTCTGGCTGAGCGTGCCGGATGACGAACTCACTCGCCTGGCCGCTCAGGGACGGCTCCGTCCGCAACTCCGGGCTCAGGTGAAGCGCATGCTGGCGGATGCCAAGGCCGAGCGGTTCTTCGAGGATTTCCCGGGTCAATGGCTGCGCACGCGCAACGTGCTGATGACTCCGGTCTCCATGAGAGCCGGTGCCAAGCTGGACCCCGTCCGTGCCTCCATGAAGCGCGAGACGGAATTGCTCTTCGAGCACATTGCCCGGCGCGATCTCGATCTGATCGAATTGCTCACCGCCCGTTACACGTTTCTCGACAAGCCCCTGGCCGATTACTACGGCATTCCGGGCGTGCCTGAGCAGGGATTCCATCGTGTCGAGCTCGCTCCGGAATCTCGACGGGGCGGCCTGCTGACTCAGGGCAGTTTTCTCGTCTCCAGTTCGAATCCGAATCGAACATCGCCGGTCAAGCGAGGGCTCTTCGTCCTGGAAAACTTGCTGGCGCTCGAACCTCCTCCTCCACCGCCCAACGTGCCTGCGCTCGAGGACGTCAATCTGGGTGATACGTCCAAGATCTCCGGCCGGGAACGGCTGGCGTTGCATCGGGCGGACAAGTCCTGCGCCTCTTGCCACGCCCATTTCGATCCCCTGGGCGTCGCCTTGGAAAATTTCGATGTGCTGGGCCAGTGGCGCGACCGGGATGAGGGCCTCCCGATCGAGGCGCGAGAGAACACCCTCTCGGGCGAAACGTTGACCGGTGTCGCCGATGTGCGCACGTTTCTGACTGGTCAGAAACGCCGCTTCTATCGCGGGGTTTCCGAGAAATTGCTCACCTATGCGCTCGGACGCGGACTCGACCCGGCCGATGCGGTCACGGTGGACCGGCTGGCGGTCGATCTCGACGCCAACGGCGGCACCTTCTCCACGCTGCTGATGGGTGTCGTCGAAAGTCCCGCCTTTCAAATGCGCCGCGGTGACGATGGCGGCACCCGCTCGGCCACGCGCGGTTTTGTCCCGTCTCCACCGCCCCCTGAAAAACGAAGGCCTCCCAAACGATCATGAAAACCCGGTTTCCTCGACGCGCTTTTCTCCACGGCCTCGGCGCCTGTCTGGCCTTGCCGACATTTGAATCCTTGGTCGCGGCGGGCTCCCCGGCTGCCACGCTTGCAACGACACCGGGCGGGATGCCCCTGCGCCTGGGCTTCATCGCATTCGCCAATGGCTCCAACTACGAGCGCTGGGTGCCCAAGGGCGAGGGACGTGGTTACGAAATGAACGAGACGTTCGCTCCGATGAAGGAGTTGAGAGACAAGTTTCAGATCCTCACCCATCTGGCTCATGACACGGCCAACAACTGGGGCGACGGGCCCGGGGATCACGCTCGCGCCGGCGCCTCCTTCCTCACGGGCTGCCACGCTTGGAAAACACTCGGGTCGCGTCTGCACTTGGGGATCTCCGTGGATCAAGTCGCCGCGCGGCAGGTGGGGCATTTAACCCGCATCGATTCGCTTCAACTGGGCGTCGAGGGCACGCGGCTCTACGGCGCTTGTGACACCGGCTATCCCTGCGCTTACCAATACAATATTTCCTGGGCTTCAGAAACACTGCCTCTTTCACCCGAGCCCAATCCGCGAGCGGTTTTCGAGCGGTTGTTTGGCGCCGGGTCGGGCGAAGAGCGCAAAGCGCGGCTTCGCGAAAGGCTCGAACGCCGGAAGAGCATTCTCGATTTCGTGCTCGCCGATGCCCGGCGCCTGCACGGTCGATTGGGCCGCGGCGATCAGGGGAAGCTCGCCGAGTATCTCGAGGGTGTCCGGCGCATCGAAACCCAAATTGAGAAGATCGAACAATTTCCCCTTCCGAATCCGGACCGGGAACAGCCCGCCGGCATCCCCGCACGCCATGAGGAGCACGTGGATTTGATGTACGATCTGATGGCGCTGGCGTTCCAGACCGATTCCACGCGAGTCATCAGTTATTGCGTCGCTCCCGAAGGGAGCAACCGTCCGTTCCTTGAACTTGGCATTGCCGAGGGCTATCATTTCTTGACCCATCACGCCGGAAACCGCGAAAAGATCCTCAAGGTAGCCAAGATCGAACGGTGGTATATGGAGCGGTTTGCCCGATTCCTCCGCACGCTCGACGGGATGAAGGATGCCGACGGTCGATCCGTCCTCGACAATTCGATGATCGTCTACGGCTGCGCCATCGGGGACGGCAACCGCCACAATCACGATGAACTGCCCGTGGTGCTGGCGGGAAGTGGAGGCGGCCAACTGCGTCCCGGCCGCCATGTCGCCACCCGCGAATTCACGCCCATGACCAATCTCTACACCGCCATGCTGGCCCGCGCCCGGGTGCAAGCCGAGCGGGTGGGCGACAGCACCGGCACCCTGGAAGACATCTGAGCCGGGCTCCCAACCTGATTGTCCATGAACCGGATCAGCATGCTATGAATGTTGCCCTACGCGCCTTCCTTGGAGGATCCTCCTTCCTCTGCGCTCTCTCGGCGGTCCAGGCCCTGGAACGTCCAGGAGTCGAATTCAAAATCTATCAATTTCCGCCGGACCAAATTCCGCGCATCGACGGGGACGCGCGCGATTGGGAGATGGTGCCGAAGGAATACCACATCGGCATCGATCAACTTTCCGATACCGTGGGCGGCAAAGGCACGCGATTCGACCGGACCGATCTTGATGTGACCGTGCGGGTCGGCTGGGTCAAAGGACTTTCCCAGCTCTATTTCCTCTACGAGGCCTCGGATGATTTCTGGGATTTTGCCAAGACCGATCTGCACAACGACATCTTCGAGCTGGTCATCGATGGAGACCTTTCCGGCGGGCCCTTCATCAAGCACATGCATCCGGTGCTGAAGGACGATCACGCCAAGGCGCACTTTTCGTTCCACGGCGTGCATGCCCAAAACTACCACATCTTCACGCCCTGGGAGGGCAAGGAATGGACCATGGTTTGGGGCTGTCAGCCGTGGATCAAAGACCTCCCTTACGCCAACGCCGCGCAGAAACACAACCTGCGTCCCGGACAAAGCGGAAAACTGGTGCTCGAGTTTTGGGTCACTCCTTTCGACTACGCCCCAGCCGACGGGCCTGAACGCGCCGTGGTTTCCAAACTGGCGGAAAACGCCATCATCGGCATGTCGTGGTCCATCCTGGATTACGACGACGAAAAGGCGGAGCGGTTCAAGTCCTTCTGGAACCTGTCCCACAAGACGACGATGTACGGCAACGCGTCGGATCTTTGCGCGTTTCGCCTCATGCCGCTGGAGGCGCGGTGGAGAAAACCCATCGACGCTCAATGGCAGTTCCAAGTCATGGACGCTTCGAAAAGGAAGGTGGCCTTCCTCGATGAATCCACCGGGAACATCACCGGATGGAAATGGGACTTCGGCGACGGGAAGACTTCGACGGATCGCCATCCGATCCACGTGTATGAGAAAGGCGGGGAGTTTACCGTGACCCTCTGGGTGGAAGGGCCTGAAGGCAATTCGCGCCGGGCCAAAGTCTGGGATTTGTTCCTGGAGTAAAAAAAGGCGGCCCTTTCGGGCCGCCTGGTAACGGAGATTCGAGGCGGTATGTAAAGAATTCGGTCAGGCTTGTTTTGCCTGGGAATTCGCAGCATCGATGTGAACCGCTTTGTAACCACCAATCGCTTTGAAATAAAGCATGATGCCAAGGTAGATCGCGGCCATGATGGCGGGAATGACTGAATCGGCCACGAGTGTGCGACGATCGCCCGAGATACTGGCGTCATGAACCTTCTTTTCGTCAGGGGATAGACGCTCCGAGGCTTTCGAAACGTCCCCTCCGCTCTTCTCGATCGCCTCGCGTTCTTTGGCAAGTTTCGTGGTGATCTCACCGAACTTCTTGCCATCCAGACCATAAATCTCATCAAAGGTTAGAAACTTGCTGGGGGTCTCCGCCTTGTAGGTATTGAAAACTGCGGCATCCGCCTTCTTCAAGTCCTCGCCCGTGAAACGATCTTTGGCATAACCCAGGCCTGGCGACCCAATCATGCCCGCCGAAAGCATCCCGATGCCGCCCATGATACTGATAGCGACGGCACCTGTGCGTGGGAATCGATCCGAAGCCACCGCCAGCATCGTCGGCCAGAAAAACGTCTTGCCCACGGCATAAATACTAAGCGCCAACAAAGCGACCCCGAACGAGGTCATTCTGCTGGCCAGATTAAGCCCAACACAAGCCAGCACGGCGCAGACAAGGAGCAGTCCAATGGGCGATAATCCAAGACGCTTCTCGATGAAGTCGGCACAGAAGCGCAAGCTGAACATGATCGCCGAGGTCCACATAAACAAGTACTTGCCTTGCTCCGAAGTAAACAAGTTCCCCGTGATATTCTGAATCCAACCGTCGGTCCCAAGCTCCACGGCACCCACCAATGCGTGGGTAATGAACAACACGAACAACAGCATGGAGCCGAAGGAGAATCTCGTGATGATCGCGACGACGATCAACATCGCCCCGGAGAGGCCGTAGGCCACACCGGCCGGCAGCTTGAGCGCGTTCTGGCAGAAAAGCGTGAGCAGGTAACACACGATCAACGTGCCGATGAGTCCCACATCCTTAAACATCTCGCCCATGCTCAACCCCTTTTCCGAGGCTTCAGATTTGGGCATATGCTGGCCCAGGAACATGATGCCGTAAATCAAAGTGGGGATCAGATAGAGCGAGAGCTGCAGCTGCCAACTCAATTTCATCTTGTCGTCAAGCACCCAACCCAGGGCGCTGCCGATGACCAAACCCGCCGGCCAGCTGGCGTGGAGAATATTGAGATAATGGGTTCGTTTGTTTGGAAACAGAGTGGCTACCAAAGGATTGGCAACAGCTTCCAGAGTGCCGTTCGCATAGGCGAAAAGGAACATACCCCAGTAAAGTGCGTTGTAGGCGCCGGGACCCGATGCGGTGAAAGTGACCACCGCAGACAGGACATGGAGCGCGAAGGCGAGAATCACCAGCTTGCCGTATCCAAGTTTGTCGCAAATCACACCGCCGACGATGATCCCGAAACAGAACCCGGAAAAACCAGCGCCGTTGATGGCCCCCAACTGGGTCGCGTTAAAACCATACTCACTTCCCCAATTGTCGATAATGCCGCCACGAATAGCAAAACCGACGCCGGCGGCGAGAATCGCCATGAATCCTGCCCATAGCAGCCGCATCGCGTTGGGTGAGGCGACATTCTGATTCGAGTTGCTCATAAACTTTATGGTGTTGAGACGAGTGCCCCTTGAGGGGTGGGTTGGTTCGGATTTCGCGGATTAAATGGTAAACGCGGGCAGCTTCACGATCGCTCCGCCTTTCAAGGCCGATTGATGGGCGCACAGCCCGACACAGGTCCAGTTGGCGGACTGCTTCGCATTCGGGAACGGATCGCGGCCCTCGGCCAGAGCCATGGCAAACTCATGGGCCAGGTGCGGGTGGCTTCCGCCGTGACCGCTGCCCTGGGTAAAACTCAAGTGGGTCTTCTTCTTCGAGTCGTACACTCCCTGGGTCGTGTATTTCGCGATGCCCTTCGGAAGGCGCTTGGCGAAATCAGGGCACTTCACCGGGCTCGGAATCTTGGGCTCCGGCCGCTTGGCGGTATGGAGCACGAGCGGCTCGTGTTCGACGAGGGGCCATTCCACGGACTTTTTCGAACCGTAAACGTCAATGCTTTCTCGGTATTGCCTCGCGGTGTCGAACAAGGACCGGATGATCCGGGCGCTCACGTCCGAACCTCGGAATTTAATGTGCGCGGTCTCGATCGCGAAAGGAGAGCCGTATTCCTTGGCCAGTTCCTTGCGAATGGTTCCCGAACCGAAACAGCTCACGCATTCGGCGGGCTGCCCGATCAGGCCGGCCACCGGACCCACGCAATGGGTCGCGTACCACATGGGAGGCAGCCCCGGCCAGTAACTCGGCCATCCGTCCATGTCCTGCTGATGGCTGGCTTGCACGAACTGCAGTTTTCCCAGATCGCCCTGGTCGAGCAGTTCCTTCATGAAGAGGTACTCGCGGCTGTAGACCACGGTTTCCATCATCATGTATTTCAAACCCGTGCTCGCCGCCAGTGCCGTGATCTTCCGGCAATCCTCGATGTTGGTGGCCATCGGCACGGTGCATGCCACGTGCTTGCCCGCTTTCAACGCCGCGATGGACATCCAGGCATGATCCGGAATCGGGGAGTTGATATGCACCGCGTCCACCGAGGGGTCCTTCAGCAACGCTTTAAAATCGTCGAAACGCCGCTCGACGCCAAAATAATCACCGACCGCGTCGAGCTTCTCCCGATTGCGCTGGCAGATGGCATAGCAATCGGTGTGGGGGTGCTTCTGCCAAATGGGGATGAACTCCACACCAAAGCCTAGACCGACGATGGCGATGTTAAATCGTTGTTGGCTCATGAATGTAAAACGTCGTTGCCCGGCCCCCATCGGATCAAGGCACGGCAATCCCGGTTTGGGGGAGGCGGCGCGGCAATGCGCGAATGACAAACGGTCCCCCCCGGGACTGTCAACGGAAAAGTGCCTTGCCGTGAACCCGAAGGTGCATCCAGAGGCTGTCGGTGACCGGGTTGTTGTGGTAACGCAGGCTGCCCAGCCTGCGGGGCGACGAAGAGAACCAGGCGCGTGGAGAGCAGGGAAGGGCCTCCTTCTTCACCCGCCGGGCGGACGGACCGTCGGCGATACGGCAGGCTGGGCAGCCTGCGGCACATGACAGAACGGCTTCGGGATGCACGGTGAACACGACGGTGCATCCAGAGGCCAATCCCGATACGTGTTCATCCAAAATCAGCGGTCTAAAACTTCCGGATCCGGGGAGGAGGGAGGCGCGCCGCTCCTGGCGGAGGCGCCGCGGGATCTGCTAAACTTGAAGAGGCGCTTGCCTTCAACGCGCTGGAGTTTCAATCTTCGCCCCTTCGTATGGAAAACATCGCCATCATCGGCACCGGCTGCGCGGGGTTGACGGCCGCGCTTTACACAGCTCGGGCAAACTTGAATCCAGTTGTGTATGCCGGCCTGATGCCAGGTGGCTTGCTGACGACCACCAGCATCGTGGAGAATTTTCCAGGCTTTCCCGAGGGCATCGACGGCTTCGAGCTGATGAGCCGGATGCAACGCCAGGCTGAACGGTTCGGCGCCCGCATCCAGTACGGCACCGTCGAAGCGGTGGAATTGGGACGCCAACCTTTCGTCCTGACCGTCGATGGCGAGCGGGTCGAAGCGAAGTCGCTCATCATTGCCAGCGGCGCCGGTCATCGTCATCTGGGATTGGAGAGCGAACGTCTGCTCGAGAAGAAGGGCGTGACCTATTGCGCGACGTGTGATGGCGCCCTCCCGATGTTCCGCCATCAACCGCTCGTGGTGGTGGGTGGAGGCGATTCCGCCTGCGAGGAAGCGACATACCTGACGCGTTTCGCCTCCGTCGTTTACTTGGTTCACCGGCGCGACTCCCTGCGCGCATCGCGGATCATGGCCGAACGGACGCTGGCCCATCCCAAGATCAAACCGGTGTGGGATTCGGTGGTTGCGGACGTTCTGGACGTGGCAAAAGATCAGGTTACCGGAGTGCGGCTGAAGCATTTGAAGTCCGGGGCGGAATCGACGCTGGACTGCGCCGGCGTGTTTGTGGCCATCGGGCATGTGCCGAACACGGAGATTTTCAAGGGCCAGTTGGAACTGGACGAGAACGGCTACGTCAAGATGCGGGAAGGCTCGCGCACCAGCGTCGAGGGCGTTTTCGTGGCCGGAGACTGCGCGGATCACGTTTACCGCCAGGCCATCACGGCGGCCGGCATGGGTTGCGCGGCCGCGATCGACGCGGAACGGTATCTGGCCGCCCTGGCGTGAGTTTCACTTTCGGACTTTCGTTGCCCCACCGCCCATGGCTGCCAAGAAACAAATCGAACGTCTCGCGGCGATCGAACGGATCACGGGCGAAACTTCCATCCGGATTCGATTGAATCTGGACGGCAAGGGTCGTTCAACCATCTCCACACGCATCCCGTTTTTCGATCACATGCTGACGCTGTTTGCAAAGCATGCCACGATCGATCTGCAACTGGAGTGCCGCGGGGACATCGAGGTGGATGCTCACCACACGGTGGAGGATTGTGGCATCGCCCTGGGGCAGGCCTTTCTTCAGGCGTTGGGCGACAAGAAGGGAGTACGGCGTTACGGGGCGGGTTTCGATCCGCGAAACCCTTTTACCGGCGAGTCTTATGTGCCGATGGACGAGTGCCTGGCCAGGGCGGTGGTGGACTTTTGCGGTCGACCGACCCTGATCTGGCGGGGTCTGGACGCTTACCGCATGAAGCGGCTGACGAGGGCGGAAAGGACCCAGGATATGTCTTCCGCGTTTCGCTTCGGGCTGGCCAAGGAGTTTTTCCAGGGATTTGCCAATGAAGGCCGGTGCGCCGTGCATCTGGAGCTCTTGTATGGTGATGAACCGCACCATGTTGTAGAAGCTTTATTCAAAGCCCTCGCGAGAGCGGTCGATTTCGCCTGCCAGCGCGACCCGAGGATTGACGGGATGATTCCCAGCACCAAAGGCAGGTTATGAATGGGGGGTGAATACCCCCGGTCCTCGTCCCGTCGAATATGCCGCAGAAGGTCGATTACGCTACGGTGGACGACGCAGCCTTGGTCGCGGCGGCGAAGGAAGGCGACATGAGGGCCTTCGAGGAATTGGTGTCGCGCCATCGTGAGAAGATTTATTCCCGGGCCTACAGCATGCTGCGGAACGAGGAGGAGGCGATCGATCTTTCGCAGGAAGCGTGGGTCAAGGCATGGCAGAGGCTGAGCCAGTTCCAGGGCGAATCCAGTTTTGCCACTTGGATGACCCGGATCACAATCAACCTTTGCCTGGACGAGCTGAGGAAGCAGAAACGCACGCGCTCCGAGTCGATGGACCAGATGGAAGAAGAGTCTGGCGGAATTGACCGTCATCTGCCCATAATGACCGTGAACCCGACCGAAGGAATGGAGCGCGAGGAATTGCGCCGTCAAATCGACACGGCCATGGGACAGTTGTCTCACGAACATCGCACCGTGCTCATCTTGCACGAATTTGAAGAGTTGGAATACAAGCAGATCGCGCAGCGGATGGACTGCTCCCTCGGGACAGTCATGTCGCGCCTGTTCTACGCCCGGCGCCGCCTGGCCGGACTGCTGGACGCTTTGAAGAAAGAACGGAAATCCCCATGAATGATCCGGTGCTTAAGATTCAAGCTCTGACCGACGGTGAGTTGGACCCGTCCTCCGCCGCCGCTTTGGAACGGTCGTTGGACGCGCGGTCGCGCGAGCTTCGCGACCAATTGCTCTCGCTCAAGACCGCGCTGCGGGGCAACGAACGGGTCCACCCACTCCCCGTCAGTGCGGACTTTTACTGGCAGGGCATCGAGCGGCGAATCTTGCAGGAGGAGCGCCAGCGGCAGCCGGCTCCGGCCGCCGAAACCCTGCCCTTCCCGATATTTTTGATTCGCCGAGTTCTGCCGGTTTTGGGCACGCTGGCACTGGTGCTGGCCATTTCCATGACCCTTTGGTTGCCGATGCGCGGCGAACGCGTCGCGAGCCTGGGGACGAATCATGATATTGAAAACACGTCCGAGGACATTTCCACCATGTCGTTTCGTTCGGAGTCCGAAGGCATCACAGTCGTATGGGTAGCCGCCCGTGATTTCGAATGAAGGCGGTTGATCAAGTCTCCATGCGCACGGTTGCTTCTTATTCTTTACGATCCTGGTTCACCGTCTGGCTTGCCTGGGCCGCGTGGCTCTCCACCGCGCATCCGGCGGCCGCCGCAACGCTGGTGGCGGGTCCCGCGGAGCCGATCCGGCTGCAGGCCCGCTTGGTGTGGGGAACCAACGGCGAAAAGCCGCCCAAGAACGATCTCACCGAACTCAACGACAAGCTCCAAGCCAAGCTGCGGGGCGTGTTCAAATGGAAGAACTACTTTCAGTGCCACAACGAAAAATTCGAAGTGGCAGGCACCGCGACCAAGCGAGTCAAACTCAGTGACCAATGCGAGATCGAAGTCGAGAACCAGGGCGGGTCCTGGGTCGAGGTGAAGCTCTACGGTCAGGGCAAGCTGGTGGTGAAGAAGCGCCAAATGTTGACGCCGGGTGAATTACTCGTCCTGGCCGGCGACGGCAAAGATGACACCGCTTGGTTCGTCGTGCTTTCACTCGACGCCAAAGGCAAGAACTCTTAGGCCTTTCCCATGCATGCCGCACCGGCATCGTCAGCTCCGACGCCCGCCCGCGAGGGACCCGGAGTGCGTCCCGGCCCGAATCTCAAGGGACCCTCCTCCGATCCGTTGACAAGGGAGATCCGGGAGCTGAAGCGCCAACTGAACGCGGTCATCCTGGCCCACAATTATCAAGTGTCCGAGATTCAGGACGTCGCGGATTTTGTCGGAGATTCGCTGGGACTTTCACAACAAGCCGCGAAAACGCCCGCCGAAGTCATCGTCTTCTGCGGCGTGCATTTCATGGCGGAGACGGCTAAGATCCTGAATCCACACAAGACCGTGCTCCTGCCGGATCTCGAAGCGGGATGCTCGCTTGAGGCGAGCTGTCCGGCCGATTCATTGGCGGCTCTCCAAGCCCGCAATCCGAATTTTTACACCATCGCCTACATCAACTGCAGCGCCGCGGTGAAGGCGTTGAGCGACGTCATTTGCACGAGCGGCAACGCGGTTCGCATCGTGGAAAGAGCCCCTCGCGATCACGATTTGCTTTTCGTGCCCGATGAAAACCTGGGCGCCTGGGTCATGGAACAGACCGGGCGGCCGATGACGCTTTGGAAGGGCAACTGCTACGTTCATGTGGAATTCACCCACGCCAGCATCAGCCGCATCCGGCGTGACCATCCCGCAGCGCCCCTGGTCGCGCATCCGGAATGCACCCGCGCCGTGCGATTGCTGGCCGACGTCGTGTGCTCGACGGAGAAGATGGTGGATTATTGCCGGCACAGCCCGGCTGCTTCCATCATCGTCGCCACGGAAGCGGGAATGCTGCACCGGTTGCAAAAGGAGTGCCCGGACAAGTCGTTCATTCCCGCTCCCACGGACCATTGCCGCTGCAACGAGTGCCGGTTCATGAAGATGAACACGCTGGAAAAGCTTCGCGATTGCATGCGGAACGGGGCTCCGGAAGTTCGATTGAACCCGGACGTTTTGCAGCGCGCCCGCGCACCCATCGACCGCATGCTGGAGTGGTCCGCCGTCCCGCTGGCGAATGCGGGTTGATTGCGTGTCTGCGCCTGCGACGCCATCCCCGGCTCGCCGGATCCGCGTGGCGGACTCGGCGGAAGCGCACCCCGGTCGCACGGTCGCGTTCGAGTTCGAAGTGGCGGGACGTTTGCGGGCCGGATTTGCCGCGTGCCACGAAGGCCGCTGGGTGGCTTACGAAAACGAATGCCGCCACATCCCGCTCACCCTCGATTACGGGGACCAACGATTTTTCACCGCCGACGAAAAGTTTTTCATCTGCCAGACGCATTCGGCCCTCTACGATCCCTTCACCGGGCTTTGCGTGCGAGGACCCTGTGAAGGCGACCGCTTGAAACCGTTGCGCGTGGATGCCGAAGCCGATGGATTATGGTTGCAGATTCCTGAAAACTAAGGCCGGGATCGGCAGCATGTTTTTCTCCCTCATGCGTTCATGAAATTCATCCCCGACGTGTGGTCAATGGTGCGAATGGGGCCGGTCGTCTCGGTCGCGGCGGTGCTGTTCATGGCGGGTTGCGTCAGCAACCCGGGTCCCCGAGGGCCCGTCTCTCTCTCGCAGGGAGGCGACGCGCAGCCGCCCACCGCCGTTTTTCGCGCGGAGAAAATCGCCGCCATGGACCAAGCGATCGAATCCACGATTCGGGAAGGGCTGATTCCAGGAGGCGTGCTGTGGGTGGAGAGGAAGGGTCAGCGTTACGTGAAAGAGTATGGATCGAGATCCATCGAACCCGCTCGTGAAGCCATGACCCTCGACACCGTCTTTGACGCTGCTTCGCTCACCAAAGTCGTGGCTTGCGCCCCCGCCGTCATGCTGCTGGTTGAACGGGGGCGCTTGCGACTCGACGACCCCGTGGCCCGCCATATCCCCGAGTTTTCCAGCGGCGGCAAGGAGAAGATTACGATCCAACAACTCCTGACGCACACTTCAGGACTGCGTCCAGGGGTGGAAACGCGGCCCGCTTGGTCCGGTCGCGACACGGCGATCCGGATGGCTTGCACGAACGCGCTTCAATCCCCGCCTGGAACGGTGTTTCGCTACAGCGACATCAACTTTTTCCTGCTGGGCGAGGTGGTGCGGCGAATCACCGGCCAAGAGCTGAACACGTGGGCGGAGAAGGAACTCTTCCGTCCTCTCCAGATGCGGGACTCGATGTTTCTGCCGGCCGCGGAAGCGCTGAACCGGATCGCCCCCACGGAAAAGGTGGACGGCCGTGTGCTCCGCGGCACGGTTCATGATCCCACGGCCCGTTTCATGGGTGGGGTGGCGGGCCATGCCGGCCTGTTCACCACCGCTGCGGATCTGGCGCGGTTTGCCCGCATGATGCTGCGCGAGGGCGAACTCGACGGCGTCCGGGTTTTCCTTCCGGAAACCGTGCGAGGGATGACCTCCGTGCAGACGCCGGAGCACATTTCGGCGCGACGTGGATTGGGGTGGGACATCGATTCGGGCTACAGCCGACCGCGGGGCAAATGGTTTACGCTGGGTTCGTACGGCCACACCGGATTCACGGGAACATGCCTTTGGATCGATCCCTTCTCGGAAACATTTTGGATGTTTCTCTCGAACCGGGTGCATCCAGACGGCAAGGGCAACGTATTGCCACTGCAGGCGAGGCTGGCGGATCTGGCGGCGGAGTCGATCGCGGATTTCAACTTTGCCGGAGTGCCCGGCTCCCTGCCGCCGCGACCGGCGAGCGAAACTCCAACGCGCCCTTCAAGCGGCGCATCGAATTTGCAAGTGCTCAACGGGATCGATGTACTGGCGAGGGACGGCTTCCGGCCGCTGCGGGGCAAGAAGATCGGATTGATCACGAATCACACGGGTCATGATCGCAATCGAAGATCCACCATCGACCTGCTCTTCGAGGCCTCTGAAGTCAAGCTGGTGGCCTTGTTCAGCCCTGAGCACGGCATCCGTGGAGCACTGGATAGCAAGGTCCCCGATGAGGTGGATGCGAGAACGAGCCTGCCGGTCCATAGTCTCTACGGTGATCGCCGCGCTCCTTCGCCGGACCAACTCAAGGGGTTGGACATGCTGGTGTTTGACATTCAGGACATTGGGTGCCGGTTTTATACCTATATTTCAACCCTTGGATTATGCATGGAAGCAGCCGCCAAGGCGGGGGTGGCGGTGATGGTTCTGGACCGGGCCAATCCCATCAACGGGCGCCTGGTGGAGGGGCCGGTCTATACGGGGCCGTCTTCATTCGTGGCCTTTCACCGCTTGCCCATTCGGCACGGCATGACGGTGGGAGAGTTGGCGCGGCTCTTCAATGGGGAGAGAAATTGGAAGGTCGCGCTTACGGTGGTGCCTTGTGAGGGATGGAGCCGTGAGAGGTGGTTCGACGAGACCGGCCTGCCTTGGACGAATCCGTCGCCTAATATGCGCACCCTGACTGCGGCCATGTTGTATCCGGGAATAGGACTCCTGGAAACCGCGATTTCGGTGGGACGGGGAACCGACACTCCTTTTGAAATCGTGGGAGCGCCGTATGTGAACGACAGGCAGTGGGCGGCAGAACTCAATGCGTTGAGGCTGCCCGGGATTCATTTCGTGCCCGTTCAGTTCACACCGAAAGCCAGTGTGTTCAAGGACCAGCTTTGCGGAGGAGTTCGGATGATCGTGCTCGATCGGGAAGCTCTGAGTCCGGTTGAAATCGGCCTCGCCCTCGCGCTGTCACTTCAGAAGAACTATCCAGGCGAGTTTGCCTTGGGGAAAGTCTCAACCCTTCTCCTGCACGACCCCACCCTTCACGCCCTCGGTTCACAGAAATCACTTCCGGTCATCAAACAGGCCTGGAACGAGGAACTCGAAACCTTCAAGACCCGACGCCAAGCTTACCTCTTGTATCGTTGAGTGAGGCGAGGTGACTCCCAACGGCTTACTTCTTGTCAGACCTTCTTCGGGCCAAGAAAAGGAAGGACATAAGCAGCATGGCGCCCGCGCTCCCGGCATCGGGCACTGCGGGCTTGACCCCGTAAATGGCTTGGATACCCGCAATGTCGTCCGCGCTCAGAGTTCTTCGCGCGCCGGCATAGACGGGCTCCATGACGGCTCCGAAAACTCCGGTATGGGCCAGACCCAGAGCATGCCCCATTTCGTGAAGCGCCACGGTGTAGATATCGATGGTCAGGTCGCCAGGAGCGTCGAAAGGATCATCCACCCAGAGCCAAGGAACTCCCGGAGCCGCGAACAGATCGAAATGGATGTCCCCCGCAATCGATCCACCGGGACCAAAAATGGCTTCCGTTCCCGGTTGAAAGGCGTGGGCGAGCACTCCGCTAGCGCCAATTTCCCAGGCCGCGACTCGAATATCACCGAGGTGGCCCCCAGCGGCATCCAGAGCACCGGCATCAGCGCCACCGTCCGCAACTTCACCCAGATTGGTGAGATTCGCGACCGAAGCCCACACATTGAACACGTCGTCGATAAGATCTTTGTAA